>JBBTAH010000115.1:0-9715 GCA_038044285.1 Nanobdellota archaeon
CAAGCATTGTAAATATCAGCTCTAAGTCATCCATATGATCTCTTAGATTTTCTCTTTTCAATCTTTTCAGTTCTTTATACTCTTCAACTGTCTTTCCAAAAGTAGCCTTGCTTACTTCATTGGTTAGAATTGCAAACTCTTTTTCTTCTTTTATTTCTCTATTTTTCCATTCATCTGTTAATTCCTGTCTTACTGCTACGCCTCTCAATCTCTTTTCAATCCAGTCTTTAGAATATCCTTTTTTTTCATAAATATCTTTCATTCTCTCCTGGGCAAGTTCTGGGTTCTCTATTTCCTGGATTCTCTCATAACCAACTTTAGCAAGCCACCTCTTAAACGGCTCTGCTTTCTTAGAAGGAATTGATTGTATTATCCTGAATATGCCTTCAGTATCAGCACAGTCTGTTTCATATTCCTTGCCATCTCCGGACTTTAGCTTCAGTTGTCGACAAAATGTCGATAACTCAATACCACTTCCCTCTTTCTCTCTCTGCTTTAGCCTATACCAGTAGTCTTTAGCATCTAAGCTATCAGTCAGTACCCTAATAATATCTACCACAGAGAAAAACCATTTATCTCCGACAAGTTTTCTTCTTATAGCTTTTCCATTAAAAATAGCAATATGCGTTTTTTCTTCATCAGCATCCATGCAGTCTAAAGAAATAGCAAGTTTAATTAATTTGCTTTTCAGTTTATTTATATGAAAATCCATGACATCCCTAAGGAAAACAGGCCGAGAGAGAGGTTTTTGAAGCTTGGGGCGGGGGCGTTGAGTGACGCGGAGAATTAAAAATAAATAAGCTAATTAAATATCTCAAAATTATTTTGAAATTTATTTTTTTCTATATGCTCTGAACTAATCCTAAATATTCTCATATCAGCATCCTTAACTTTATTCTTATGTTCTGCATGCAACCATTTCTTGTGTTGGGTGTATAAATATAAGTTAATATCTTCTGGACGATAAAAGAAAATTCTTGTTTTTTCTTTTCCAGTTTTATCTATAAAAACAAAACAATAAATTAAGTTTTTATCGTTAACACTTTCATGTTTCTTGTTCATAATCCATTTCATATTTTTACCAAAGAGTTTCTCGTTTGCTATAGTTGTCGAGGTCTTCACCTCAACTTTAAACTGTTTGCCATTTCGAGGATTATATACAAATATATCAATTCCTTTTGTGTTGCCTAATGTTAGACAAGCTTCATACCCTTCCAAGAGAAGACGATGCATTGCATAAAACTCTCCCGTGAGCCCAATATTATTCTGAGTCATGTCTTACTCCCTCACACCACTCACAGCCCTTCTTAGGGCAAGTCCCATTAAGTAATTTTAAAGCATCCTTAAACAGCTTCTCAGCGTGATGAATATTAGCTTCCATTTTTATTAAGTGTTTTTCAAACACAATCTCCCCAGTTTCAAGAACTTTATTGGGAATGTAAAAAAGCAGGAAACCATAATCTTCAGTTTCATAGCCATTCTTTCTTAATAAAAAATTGTAAATATCTAACTGATGTTGATAATGGTGATGTGTGTCTTCTTTAAGAGCAAATCCGCGAGTTTTATAATCCAAAACAATAAGTTTTTTACCATTTACTAAGATATTATCGACTGCGCCAGACAGGACATTTCCTTTTTCATCTTCCCATCTTACGCCTTTCAAATTGCTTCTCCAAATTTTTAACAAATTCTCATCATTAAAAAGTTTCATGTTTTTGCAGTGCTCATTATCACAAAGTTCTGGCGGGAGCAGTCCTTTGTTTCTAAAAGAATCAAAATGCTTTTTGAGTATTCCGTCCATTCCAGAAGGCAATGACGGAAAAATACCACTCGGGCGTTTCCATTTGCCGTGCTTATCGAGCCAGAAACAGCGAGGGCATTCCTGCATTAAGCCGATTGATGATGGAGAGAGTTTATACATAAATATTATTAACATCTTTATCTTATAAATTCTATGAAAATCAGCGACACGTCTAAAGACAGCAGGCCCAGAGAAAAGCAACCAATTACCATCGTAGACAAAATATATAGAAAAGCTTAAATATGTAGTCACCCATATAATAATATGATTATAGAAAAAAGGCAGGTTGGCAGGAGAACAAAATATTATCTGGCTCACTCTTTTAGAGAAGGAGCAAAAGTCCATAAAATAAGAAAATTTTTGGGAAGCAATCTGCCAAAAAAACTATTAGATGAGAGGGCGAAAATAGCAAGGGGGCTGATCTTGGATGAAATCAACAAGTACAATATAATAAAAGACCCTCTGCAATTTGATTTATCTGAAAAAGAGATAGCATTTGTTAAAAAGATAGAGAAAAGCATACCTGTAAAGATAAGCCATTTGTCTGAAAAGCAGTGGGTCCAGTTCTCAGAGCTTTTTACATATAACACAAATGCTATTGAAGGCAGCGAGCTTAACAGCAAAGAAGTCAAAGGAATTCTTGAAGATGACAGCTGGCCAAAGGAAAAGTCAAAAAAAGACATAGCAGAAGCCTATGGCGTTAGTGAATCAGTAAAATATATAAGAAAAACAAAAGAAGAGCTCTCTATTGAATTAATTAAGAAACTGCATGAAATTATTTTTAGAAACTCCAAATCATTTGCAGGCCAGTTTAGAAAGTCTGGAGAGGAAGTCATAGTTAAAAGCGTGACTGGAGAGATAGTTCATGAAGGAGCGCCTCAATCCAGAGTTTTATATTTGTTAAATGAATTGATTGATTGGTATCGCCGGCATAAAAATAAATATCCGGGACTTATTTTGGCAGCAGTAGTTCATAATCAGTTTGAGAATATACATCCATTTGCAGATGGCAACGGAAGGGTAGGAAGAATCCTGCTCAACAACATTCTTCTCAAGAATAAACTACCGCCAATTAATATAGATTTGAGAAACAGGGCAGAATATTATGCGTCTTTACAGGCATATCAAAAAAACAAAGATATAAGGCCAACCATCAATTTATTCATAAAAGAGTACAAGGCATTGAATAAATTGCTTAGGTGACCACATTTCCAACATTTGTAGTCACCCAACTAAACCATATCAATCAAAAAATCATGAAAATCAAAGACCTGCCAGATTCATCAAAACCGAGGGAGAGGTTAAAGGGCTTTTAATAAGACTTTTCTTGTGAACTTGAATTAGTTCACGAATTAATAATTGTTTGCTCATGCCTCCTTTTTCCATCTTCTTTTTCACCTCAACCATCTTTAAGTATTTTTAGCTTCTCCAAAAAATAAATCATAAAATAAAGATAAAGTCGCGCTAATTAACATCCCCAAGATAATTCCTCCTTTGAACACATCTCCGCACATAGCATATTTAGGTACAGACACTATATAAATGTGTCGGTACAGACATCATAACTATAAAGTAGTGTAGGTACCAACATTTAAATATAATTTAGCATATTAATTAACATGAAAGTTCAGAAACAATTATCAAAGAGAAGAGGCAGTAAGGTCTATCACAAGTATGTAATCGTAATTCCAGAAGAAACCATGCAGGGTTCAGGATTCAAGGAAGGCGACGAACTTGAGGCAGAATCTAAGAAAGGCGAGATTAGATTGAGGAAGAAATGAAAGACAACAATGTTTTAATAAGTTTAAATTAAGCTAATCGCATGGAATTTAACCAAATGTTCTTAACAATCGGCATTTCTTTAATTTCAGGTATCGTTGGTGGATTAGTTGTAGTTTGGTTATTTCAAGGAGTACATTTTCTGGACAAGGGGATTCGTTTCGATAATAAAAATCCAGCAGAGAGATATTTCTGGAAATATTCTTTTTTACTAGCAATTTTAATTGTTGCAGTATTTATTATATCTTTATTTGCATTTTTATTCAATAAATTAGGTGGGGTTCTTTCTTTTATTATTATTTCAGAAATCTTTATAGCTAGCCTAATTTGGATTATCCTAACAATTTCTGTAAAGTTGAGATAATGATGTCCTAAACTCTTTCCCCAAAGCATCAAGGTCGCAACATTTAAATACCACATATGTAGCGGATTATCATATGATAAACAAAACCCTGTTAAAACACATGCATCATCATGGATTTAGCGATGTTGAGTTATATGGCGCTTACAAGATTTTCTTTGGGACTTTGGTATCTGAATCACGGCTTAAGATAATTAATTTATTGATGAATGGTCGGAAGAATGTTAGCGAGATAAAGGCTGAGCTTGGAATGGATCAAACCGCGGTTTCGCATGATTTGGCTCGCCTGAAACAGTGCGGGTTTGTCAATGTTGAGACTGAAGGGAAGTTTAGATATTATGAATTGAATGATGAGACAATTAGGTCATTGATGTCTATAATTGAAAAACATATGTCTAAATATTGCGTTCATATTATTCGTAATGTGAAAGGAGAGAAGAATGGGAAACAAGACTAATTGGTGGATGGTTGTTGCTATTGTAGCTATTGTTCTGTTGCTTTTCAATGGTTTTGGCTATGGAATGATGGGTTGGGGTGGCGGTTACGGAGGCTATGGTGGTATGATGTCTTGGATGTTTGGAAATCCTTTTGGATGGGTTTTGGGATTTGCTACTATGATCGTTCTTTGGGGACTTGCGATTGTCATTTTAGTTTATTTTATTAAGATGATAAGTGAATCTTTGAATCAGCGCAAATCTTCGCTTGGGGAAAAAAATGGTAAAAGAAAAAATCGTTAATGGGCAAAAATGTTATTTTTGCGAAGAATGCTATTTTGTTTATTATGATATTAAGAAAGCTCGTGAATGTGAAGAATGGTGTAAGAAGCATAAAAGCTGCAATCTGGAAATTGTAAAATATGCTATAAAGAAAAAGAATGTTTTTTATCCTAATTTAAAAAAGATTATTTTGACTGTTGTGCTTTTTGCAGGCAGCATCATGCTAATTTTACAACTTATCCCTGTTTTTGAGAGCCAGACAATCGGAGCCAAGATAGTTAATTTATTTCTTTCTCCTGCTAATTTTTTATTTGAGGATTTATTTGGTGTTAATAGTATTAAATTTTTTGATTATCTTACTTGGGGCTTGCAGTTTTTGTATATGTACATTATTGCTAGTTTAATTTTATATTTAGTGGGGGGAGGTCTAAAATGAAAAAACTTAAGTTAACAATAACTGGAATGCACTGCGGAAGTTGTGCCGGAAATATTGAAAGAAGCTTGAAGAAAGTTTCCGGAGTTAAAACCTGTTCAGTTAGCATGATGACTAACAAAGGAATTGTTGAAACAGAAGACAGCGTTTCTGATGATGACTTGAAGAAAGCTGTTGCGCGTGCGGGGTATAAAGTGTTGAATGTGGAGAAGGAATAGAATGAAGATAAGGAATTATAGAGTAAAAGATACTGAGCAAATTGCTAGTTTGATAAAAACAACTTTCTTAAAATATAATGGATCTGAGGGCGGGAGAGAATCTGTTGAAAAATATGTGGATAGACATTCAAGAGAAAGGCTTCCTGAACTTACCGATATGTTAAAAAAAGATGATATTTTATTTGTTGCGGAAGATCACGGAGGTGTTGTAGGAATTGTGAGGGGTAATGAGAACAGAGTATTTCAATTGTTTGTAGACGGGAAATACCACGGGCAAGGTCTCGGGAGAATGCTTATGGAAAGATTTGAACAAATTGCGCGCAGAATGGGCTCTAAACTTATTAATTTAAGATCTTCTTTATATGCTGTTCCATTTTACGAGCATTTAGGATATAAGAAGACTACTGGTGTGAGAACATTTAAAAAAAGATTTGGAGATATCAAATATCAACCGATGCGCAAGGAGCTAAAATGAACCCCTCACACGAACACCATCATTCCGGAGCTGTTGTGACAGAAGTACAAATGTCTGTGGAAGAGATGGAGATGCGGGAGTGGAAGCGCAAGTTGATTGGTTCTTGGATTTTTGGAGTTCCACTTTTTGTCCTAATGGTCGTCATGCGAATATTTGGAATTACTTTATTTTCCGAAGTGATTGATGTTGCGCTGTTTTTAATTTTAGGTTTTCCGATTGTTTTTATCTTCGGATTTCAGACGATAAAAGGTGGATTGAGAGGATTTTATACTTTTTACTTTAACATGGATTCTTTAATTGCTTTAGGAACTGTTATTGCTTATTTGACTGGAATTTTTAGCTATTTTGAAATCGTTGCTGATTATTCTGGAGTTGCCGGCGCAATCATGGCTATTTTTATTACAGGAAAATATATTGAATCAAAAGCGAAAGGACGCGCTTCCCAAGAAATAAAAAAACTTTTAGAGCTTGGTGCAAAGAAAGCATTGATTTTGCGGGGAAATAAAGAAATTGAGATTGATATTTCTGAAGTTCAGATTGGAGATGTGATGATTGTCAGGCCTGGCGAGAAAATCCCGACTGATGGGGTTGTTGTCAAAGGCGAGAGTGCTGTTGACGAAAGCATGGTGACTGGCGAGAGTTTGCCTGTTGAGAAAAAAGCTAAGAGTCATGTGATTGGCGCGACGATAAATCAGGACGGGATTTTATACATAAGAGCGAGCAAAGTTGGAAAGGATACTTTTTTGGCACACATAATTAAGTTAGTTGAAGAAGCACAAGGAACAAAAGTGCCGATTCAGAAATTAGCTGATAAGATTACTTCTATTTTTGTTCCTGTTATTTTGGTTTTGGCTGTTTTGGCTTTTGTGAATTGGTGGGTTTTTACCGGGGAATTAGGCAGAGCTTTGGGTGTTGCAATTGCTGTTTTAGTTATTGCCTGCCCCTGCTCTCTTGGATTGGCTGTGCCTATTTCTTTGATGGTTGGGAGTGGAATGGGCGCAAAACGCGGAATCTTGATTAGAAAGGGTGAAGCAATTCAGACTATGAAGCAAGTTAGAGTTATTGTATTTGATAAAACGGGGACAATTACAAAGGGCAAGCCAGAGGTTACTGATTTTTACTCTAAGATAGACGAGAAATATGTTTGGGAAATTGCTGCATCGCTTGAGAAACAGAGCGAGCATCCTCTTTCGCGGGCAATTGTTTCTCACGCTGCTTTGAAAAAATACAAAGAAGTTAAGAGTTTCAAAATTTTGAGAGGCAGAGGCGTTGAAGGAACTGTCGGCACTAAGAAAGTTGTTATTGGAAACAGAACTTTGATGAACGAGAAAAAAATAAAATTAAATAGTTACGCTAAGAAAGTAGAGGAATTTGAAAATCTGGGAAAGACGACGATGATTGTTGCTGAAAACTTTAAAGTTATAGGTATTATTGCTGTTGCTGATGCTGTTAAAGAGGATTCTGTTGAAGCTTTGAAAGAATTGAACGCTGAAGGATTCAGAACTGTGATGATAACTGGAGATAATGAAAGAACTGCTGAAGCTATTGCAAAGCAAGTTGGTATCTCTGAAGTCATTGCAAATGTTTTGCCTGAAGATAAAGCTCGTAAAGTGGAAGAATTGCAAAAAGAGGGCTTTGTTGCTTTTGTTGGCGATGGAATAAATGATGCTCCTGCTTTGAAGCAGGCGAATGTTGGCATAGCCATGGGCTCTGGGACTGACATTGCAATTGAATCCGGCGATTTGGTTTTGGCGAAGAGTTCTCTTACTGGAGTTGTTGAGGCGATTCATTTGTCGCGCGCGACTTTCCGCAAAATCAAGCAAAATTTGTTTTGGGCTTTTGCTTATAATGTTATTGCTATTCCTGTAGCTATCGCTGGATTATTGCATCCTATAATTGCTGAATTGGCAATGGCTCTTTCTTCAATAACTGTTGTTACGAATGCTAATTTGCTTAGACGGAAGAGGATTTAAGAAAGGTTTTTATAGGTCTTGATATTTTATTAATTTATGAAAAAGGGATTTGTGACTATATTTGTTATTGTTGCTATTGTTATTGTGGCTGGGATTTTGATATTTACTAATACTGGAGGTAGTGATGTTAATTCAGATAATAATGGAAATAACAATGATGCTGGAAATACTGGCAATGGTGCAGGTAATGGGGGCAGTTCTGGGCCGCAGACATTTACTGTAACAATTAGTAACAGTGGATATTCGCCCTCAAGTTTGACGATTAATGCTGGAGATATTGTTAATTGGGAAAACGAAGGAACCCAAGATAATTGGCCGGCTTCTGCTGTTCATCCAACTCATAGAGTTTACCCGGGCTCTGACATCGCGAAGTGTGGAACTGCCGAAGGGAATAATATTTTTGATTCTTGCAGAGGCTTGGCAAACGGAGAAGAGTGGTCTTTTACTTTTGATGAAGTAGGAACTTGGGGCTATCACGACCATTTGCATGCTAATTTAAGAGGGACTGTTGTTGTGCAGTAAATGGATAAAGAAAAAATAATATCTTTGTTTTTAAGAGGAGGTATTGCATTTTCATTCATTTATGCTGCGGTTTTTGCTTACTTAAATCCAACGAATTGGATTGGTTATATTCCTGATTTCTTGACTTTTGGACTTGATAAATTGTTTTTTTTAAAGATTCATAGTGTTGTTGATTTGATTTTAGGGTTGTGGCTTTTGTGGGGGAAAAAATTGTTTTATTCATCTGTTGTTTCAGCTGTTATTATATTTGGGATAATTATATTTAATATAAATTCATTTGATATTGTTTTTAGGGATGTTTCGATATTTTTGGCGGCTGTGGCTTTGGCTGTTATGAGTTATGAAAATGGAAGATAACCCGACTATTCCGCAGAAGTTTATGGCACGAGAGCTTGCCTTTTTTGAGAAAAATATAGAAAAAGTTTATTTTAAAGTTAAGAAAAGATTATTTTCGCAGATAAATAAGAAAGATAAAGTTCTTGAGATTGGCCCTGGAACTGGTGTGAATTTTAAATATTATCCAATAGGTCTGCACTTAACAGTTGTTGAGCCGAATGTTTTGCTTCATGAGCCGCTGCGGAAAAATGCATTGAGGAATAAAATTAAATTGGGGATAGTTAGATCAGCTTCTGAGAAATTGCCTTTTGATGACTTAAGTTTTGATTTTGTTGTTTCTACTTTGGTTTTGTGCTCTGTTCATGATGTGAAAAATAGTTTGTTTGAAGTTAGAAGAGTTTTAAAGAAAGGAGGAAAGTTCTTATTTATTGAACATGTTCTTGATAAATCTCGCAGCTTTAGGCGCGGAATTCAGCACATTCTTGCTTACAGCCCATGGATGTTCTTTGGTGATAATTGCCACCCAAATCGGATAATTGCGGATATTATTTTGAAATCAGGATTTTCCAATGCTCGAATTAGGAGATATTATCAAAATGGTTTGGGTTTTATGGGGTGGGGGATTAAGAGCCACATTGCTGGAGAGGCAGTGAAATAATTTATAAATTATGATTTTCTTCTTTTGTAATGAATAAAAAAGGCGGATTTTTCTGGGGGCTTTTTCTTTTTATACTTCTAGTTGCTTTAGGTGTTTCGGTTTATTATTTGTATATTTACTGGCCGCGTGAGCCTGTTGACTTGCAGATTGTGCCGGACAATACAGGACAAAACAACGTTGCTGTTGAAAATAATTTGCCGAGTAAGCAATTTTACCAGAATATGCGGTATCAAGATAGAATAATAACTTATTCTATTGCTAGTTCTTGTTCAAGCGACAGGGTTTCTGAAATGGAAGAAGCGCTTGTAAATCTTGAGGCGCTTACTGTTTTGGAATTTGAGCAGTCTTATACTGGAGATGCTTTGATTAGGGTTTTGTGCTCTGATGTTGCGCCTGCAGCAGGACAGGAAAATTATTTTGTTGCTGGCGAGGGCGGACCATCA
>JBBTAH010000116.1:0-5661 GCA_038044285.1 Nanobdellota archaeon
ATTAAACCACGCCGAACAGGCAAGAAACATTTAGGATAAAATGGCTGAAACAAAACTTGAACGCGAGTATGTAATCCCGCTACGACGCGAGTGGACTAAAGTTCCAAGTTATAAGAGGACTGCCAAGAGTATTACTGCTATTAAAGAATTTATTGCAAAGCACATGAAAGTTGCAAATAGAGATGTTGATAAGGTTAAAATTGATAGTTATCTGAATAATGATATTTGGTTTAGGGGTGCTGGAACTCCGCCTGCACGCGTTCGCGTGAAAGCTATTAAAGAAGGAGAAATTGTCCGCGTTACTTTTGCTGCTGATCCTGAGCACGTTAAGTTTGCGCGGGAAAGACATTCACGCAAGCATTTCAAGACCGATAAGAAAGTTACTGCTCCCGTTGAGAAGAAAGAGGACGTCAAGACTGAAGAAGAGAGAAAAGTTGAATCTGAGAAAGAAAAATCTGTTGCTGCGGCGAACGAAAAGCTTGCTGAACAACAGGCTAAGATGCTGAAGCACGTTGTAAAGAATAAGAAAGCGCAGAAAGCACCTTTACAGAGAATGGCTTTGCAGAAATAATATGAAACAAGAATTTAGTCTTGATTCTCCTGAAGTATTGGTTGCTGCTAAACAATTGATTGTTAAAACATTGATGGATTTGTGTTATGATTCTGAAAGATATATCTCAGCTTCTGAACTTGCTCAAAAAATCTCACAGCCACATTTAAGGAATTCTGAACCTTACAGAACTTTTAATGAGAAATATGGAACCCTTGCTAGCCCGCCAAGTAATGTTGAATTGGTTGTTAAGAGATTACATGAAGAAGGAAAGCTTGTTCGGATAAAGCTCGGGAAGAATGTTGGCTATCGCCTAAAAAATAATTAATTTAATTCAACATATTTATTCTTGCCGTCGCCGGAGCGTTTTATGAGGTGCTTTTTTTCTAACTCTTGAATATGCCTGCTGAAAGACGCTTTTGGTATTTCTGTGAGTTTTCTGAGCTGAGATTGTTTGATTTTACCGGTTTCTTTTAGCTTTTCTAAAATGATTTTTTCACGATCGTTTAAAAGATGGCTTATTAATCTGTGCTTGTTTTTTTGCAGGCTGGCGGGCTTTCTTTTTTGAGCCGATTTTTTACTATGTTTTTTGTAATTTATAAAATAATATATCAATAAGATAATTACTGCAATAATTAATATTAATACTATGAGTGTTTTTGTAGTTAAGTATTCCTTGCTGGTTTCATTTAGTTCATATGATAGATTTATTGTGTTTCGTGTTTGAATTGAGATTTGCTCTTTTTTTATTGAAATGTCTCCTTGCGTGTTTGATTTTAGCACTGCATTTTCAGGAAGGAAAACAGTTATGTCGGATTCTGGTTGAGTGAATGAGAAAGACCAAACGCTACCTTGTTTGTTTGTCAACGCGTTTGTCTTGCCTGAAATGTCTCCGTTTACAATTTTAAGGCCTGTTGGGAGAGTGATGTTATCGTCGGTTTCTCCGATGAAAACCGCGTCGCCGTTTTCCTGTAAGTAGATTGTTATGTAGCTTGATGCTGAAGCTTGTGCTATTGCGAAAAATAAGATAATTATGAATGAGACTGATTTCATATTTTTATTAAAGTTTTGTTTTATATAAATGTGCTATAGACTTCAATTTTGTTAGAGGTCACGGGCTTGCAGAGTTCTTCGGCCATTCGCTTTTGCCCTCGTTGATGCGTCTTCCAACATTTTGAGAACTTTTTTGTTTAGGGCGTCTGGGACTTCGCCTGCGACTTGCAATTCAGGCACTGCTGATTTTATTTTGCTTTTTATGACGAGGTCTATTTCTTTTTGTAAATCCATGTATTTGCTATTTCTTTAATAAATTTAAATGTTTCGTTAATTCCTCTACTTTTGATTTTTTCCCAAATAAAAGCACTCCTAAATACTCTATATCTGAGAAAGATTTATTCTTTGTCCATTCTATTACTTTTTTATCGTCTGTTGTTTGTATCATTTCTCTTGTAAAAGCAAAAACTTCTATATTATCAAATTCTTTTAGTAAGTTTAATATTTCTTTAGAACTGCCTTCTTTAATCATAATTGCATGCTGAATATTTAATTTTATTTTTTTGTTATCTTTTGTTTCAATTGTATCTTGGAAGAATAATTGCTTTCCGATGCGACCTGCAAAAGAAGCATTCAAATGAGCAACCGTATTCATTCTTTCCCAAGGTTCAACTTTTAGACTGTTATTTAATACAACGACGGCAATTTTACTTTCTTGCGCTTTTCCTTCTTTATTATTTACTTGTCCCTGCGGCCGCATCAATGGAAATATAACGGTTTCGCGCATGGGTTTGCCTTCTAAGAAAGAGAATAGGCGTTCTGAAACTCCGAAGCCGCAAGTTGGAGGCATTCCGTATTTTAGAGCTTCTACGAAATCATAATCGTGCTCCTGGGCTTCTTTGTCTCCTGCGTCTTTCATTTTCTGCTGTTCTATGAATCTTTCTTCCTGATCTATTGGATCGTTGAGCTCAGAGTAGCCGTTGCCGACTTCGCTGCCGCCTAAAATAATCTGAAAGCGCTCCACTTTTCTTTGATCTTTTGGATCGCGCTTTGCTAACGGAGATACGTCAACTGGATGACCTATTAAAAAAGACGGGCCGCTGATTTTTTTACGGCAAAATTTCCACAAAGAATCTATTAAATTCTGCCTTGATTGATTAGTCTCCACAAATCCGTTTAGTTCTTTCACTTTTGACTGTATTTCTTTGTTTGAATCCTTGAAAATGTCTATTCCTGTTTCTTTTTTTATTGTTGCTGAATAGTCTATTTTTTTCCAGGGCTTTGACAAATCAAAGGCGTGCTCTCCTAATGTGAATTTTGTTCTGCCGTAAACTTTTTTTGATATTTCTTTATACATTTCTTCAACTAAAGACATTCCGTCCTCGTAGTTCGCGTAAGCCCAATAAAATTCCATTTGAGTGTAATCCTGTAGATGCTCGGCGTCCATTCCTTCGTTTCTGAACTGGCGGCCGATTTCAAAAGTTTTTTCAAATCCTGCAATCATGAGTTTTTTTTGCCATAGCTCGCCCATTGAAATCCTCAAATAGACATCAAGGCCTAACGCGTTATGGTGTGTTTGGAATGGAGTTGCTGCTGCACCTCCTGCGGAGGTTTCAAGAGCTGGAGTTTCAACTTCCACAAAACCTTTTTCTAATAGAAATTTTCTCATTGTGTTCCAAAAATTAGCCTTGCGAATGAACATTTTTTTTGTTTCTTCGTCTGTTAAAATATCTAAATAGCGTTTTCTTAGTCTTTCCTCGTCGTCTTTTAGACCATGCCATTTTTCTGGAAGGGGTAAAATTGATTTTGTCAATAAAGTAATTTTCTGCGCGAGAACCGAAAGTTCGCCTCTTTCTGTTCTTAATATTGTTCCTTCTACTCCTATAAAGTCTCCAGTGTCTATGTATTTTGAGAAAAATTCTTTTGTTTTTTCTGGTGTCTGGCCGTGCTGAAGACTTATCTGGATTCTTTCTGAATCATCTTGAATGACTGCAAATGCGATTTTGCCAAAGTCGCGAATGCTCGTTACTCTTCCAGTTACTGTAACTTTCTGCGAGGATTTTGCTCCAGGCTTTAGAGATTTATGCTTTTCGATAATTTCCTTAGCCAAGTGCGTGCGCTCAAATTTATTTGGATATGGATTTATGCCTTGTCTGCGCAAATCGTGCAGTTTTTTTAGCCGCTCTTGGATGATGAGTTCTTCTCTGCCCATGAATATTTGTGTTTTAGGGTGTTTATATTCATTATGCTCGTAAAATTTAAATATTTAATATACTATGGATTATTATGACTCGGTATTTTGATGAGGGCTCTGATCACGAAGACGAGGATGAAGATGATGAGGATGATGATTCTGACGATGATACTAAAGAGAGCTGGTGATTAGAAGTTCATTATCTTGAAATCTTTAAATCCCTGATACTTTTCCTCTTTTTCTTCGGCGTTTCTTATTAATGCGTGTTGTGGACCTTTCTTGCAGAACGGAATCATTGCGTCCACTGCTTCGGGATTTCCCTCTATAAAGACTTCAGCTTTGCCATCTCCTGCGTTTCTTACAAATCCTTTAAGTCCTAATTTGTCGGCGTTTTCTTTTATGAATCTGTTAAAAAAAACTGGCTGGATTGAACCATTTACTGTAATGCGAATGCTCTTTTTCATGAGATTTTGATATTGAGAGAGTTAATAAAATTATTTGTTGTTAAATTATATCAAAAAAACCTTGCTTTGGTTTTTTGGATGCTCAAAGTGCTCCACAGCATTTAGGCTGTGGTTTTGTGGAAGCACTTTGACATAAACATTAAGGATCGTTAGGAAATTGATCGGTTAAACCAACATCTTGGTCTTCTAAGATTTCTACCAAATCTTCTGTTAAACCCTTATAATCACTAGGTCTAGGATATTCACGTAACCTTGCCTCCGCACATCTTTTGTCATGTATATAGTCAACAGCGGATCTAATTATTTGTTCAACTTCTGAATAATTAAACCAACTTTTTCGATCCATTGATATTTATTTACCTTTATTTTCAGGAGTTGCGCCGATTAGATGATCAACGCTTTCTTCTTTTTTTGAAGGCGAGAAGCTTTCGTCTATGAGTTTAAGATGTGGAACTTGGCGCCAGTCAAGGCCGAGAACTTTGGCAGCTTGCTTGTCCATGTCGAGCGGCTTGCCAACGATGAGAAGGCCTTTTTCCGATGCGTCAATTATTGCCAGCTCGGGCATTTTGCATTTGAGGATATCGTGGATTTGATATTTTAGAGGATGTTTTTCTAATTTGTTTTTTGTGCTTGAGAAAAATCCACGATATTTGTAGGCTGGAAAAGCACCGCGCATTGAGTCCAAAGAAGACGACATCCCTAGCTCAGAGTGTTGTATGAGAGGAGTTGCAGTTATAACGAAACTGTTAAGCAATACTTCAGGAAAATGGATTGACTTGAAGCGCAGGAATTCCGGATTTTGTATTTCAACTGAAGCGGCCTCGTTTAAATCAATTAGGCCTATATTGTATTTCTCAGCCAGTTTTGTGTAGACTAAATTATCAAAAACCTCGTGAGTTTCCGCACCGTCAGCGCCCTCGGCGATAATTATTTCGCTCCCTGGATTTTTATTAGCAATGCAGAACTGGACAATTGGCTCTAAAAACTCAGGCTTTGTTGAGCTTTGCGGCGAGTTTGGAATTGCCTGTGGTTTAATTATTATTTTGTTATGTTTTTTTAGTTCTTCGTCGAATTTTATCAGCTTCAGAACTTTAGGTATTGTTTCTTCATAAGATTTGAGTTTTACTGCGACACCCTTAGCCATCTTCTCGGAGAATACTGTGAGTTTTTAATGATTGTTGTAATTGGATTATTATATTGCTCTTCTGTCTAATTCGTTTTGGACTATTGCTATTGTTTGGGATGCAAAATATGTTTTTGGGCCGATTGTGACGGGTGTTGCGATTTTTGCCAGGCGTTTGTATTCTTTACTTGGAAGGCCTTTGTGGTCTCCTAAAATGAAAACTGGATTATCTGGAATTTCAACTTTTCTTATGTCTTCTCCGTCTTGGTCTAAAATGAATATCTTTTTACCTTGTTCGGATATTTCATCAACTAATTGCATGAAGTTCTTCTTTTCT
>JBBTAH010000117.1:0-6539 GCA_038044285.1 Nanobdellota archaeon
CAGCTACACGCTAGGAGTCATCACCGAAGAAATAGCAAATCTCCCGCCAGACGTCTCGCGAAACATTGCTCCATTAATTTTTGACACAATGGGAATCTTCTGGACAATGAAATTCAAGAATGAAAAAGAGCAATATTTGCTTGAAGAATGGGGAATCTCAGCAAAAAATCTCCCTATAAAAGTATTCGCTCCATTGGGAAAAATTCAAGAGTACAAAGAAAAGAATATTCCAGTTGACGCACCTTTCGCTCTCAAAGCATCAGAATTAGAAGCAGAAGACTGGCTTATCACATTCAATATTTCAATGACTTCTCAAGAAGGCGTGCTCATAACAAATACAATAGCAAAACTAAAAAAAGAAAGAAAAGATTTCACAATAAAAGAAATAACGCAAGAGCTGCAGCAATACCACAATATCAGCCAAGAAACAAAAAATATCGCCTCAGCCCTATTCCAAGCAGCAGAAAGCTGGGGAATTTTTTCAACATCAAACGAAGGCACAGAAATAAAAGACATAGTCAATGCAGGAAAAACAACAATAATTGACTTGTCAGTTTACAGCTCAATCGGCACGTTCAACGTTAGGGGGTTAGTAATTGGTTTGGTTAGCAGAAAAATTTTCACTCAAAGAATTAACGCCCGCAAACAGGAAGAAATTCAGTCAATCCAGCACGGAATTGACTTCATGAGCTACAATCCAACACGCGATACTCCCTTAGTATGGATATTTCTCGACGAGGCACACGAATTCCTGCCAAGAACCTACAAAACACCAGCAACAGATGCATTAGTCCAAATTCTCCGCGAAGGCCGCCAGCCAGGAATTTCTCTCGTATTAGCAACTCAACAGCCTGGCCAAATCCACGAAGACGTCATGACTCAATCAGACATCGTTATATCACACAGAGTCACAGCAAAGCCAGATATAGAAGCCCTAAACCAAATAATGCAAACATACTTATTGGAAAACATAAAAACTTCTTTAGATAATCTGCCAACACACAAAGGCTCTGCAATAATTCTCGACGACAATTCAGAAAGAATCTATCCAATGCGCATGCGCCCTAGACTAACATGGCATGGAGGCGAGTCGCCAGCAGCAGTCAAGGGCCAAACAGAAATCTAAACAAAATGGGAAAATACTCGTCAAATTCATATAAAAATAAATTGCTCGAAAGAATGATAGAATTTCCTGATGAGAGGTTAATGTTACGATTAGAAAAATATCTGCAAAATCATAAGAATTAAAATCTTCAAATTGAAAATTTGAATGAGTTAAAAACTTCAGTAGGAAGCTTTAAAAACCACTTTTTAGTAATTACATTATGCAAAGAGAAATAATAACAAGAACTGCAGACGACCTCAGACTTGAAGAGTTCGCAACACGAACAGGACTGCCATTTACAGCAACATTACAAGAACTTAAAGATATCGGAGGAAGATATTTTACATCAGAACCTATAATTATTAATGGCAGGCAAACAAGAGTAGAATACATATTCCTTGATCCTGATGGAACAGAAAGAAAAACATATGTCTGGAAAAGAACAAACGAAGCAGACAATTTCATAATCCATATGGAAGCAGAAACAAGAATGAAGTATTAAACTATTCAATTTGAATATCAACCCTAAATCTCCACTTTCTCGTCCCAATATCTCCTGCCTTAACAATCCCCAAAATCTTAATTTTCCTGCCTGCTTTTTTAGCTTCGTCCATAATAAGATTGCGAAGCAATCCAATTTCCTCTTCCAAATAAAAACCATAGTAATGAATAATCGTCCCATGTTTAGAAACGCGAAAAGCAACATCCAAGAAGCTGTTTTCTAAATTAGGCCGCGCCATAACTATTCTGTCAAACTTGCCAGAAACCTTCCTGTTAGGACCAATAACCCGCCGCACATCACCTTGAAAAACTTTAACAATTCCCAACAGCTTATTCCTCTTCACATTTTCTAAAGCATAAGGCAAACAAGCACGTCCCAATTCCACACTAATAACACTACCCAAAATATTTTGATTAATAACTTCTCTTCGTTTAGGGTGGGTGGGCGGGTGGTCACTCAACTTAAAAGATCTCAACTTCTTTCCAATCACAATCGCAAAAGGCGCAACACCTCCAAACATCACAAGAACTCGCTCACTCTTTTTAACAACAGAAGCAATCTTTTTGCGCTCCTCTGAAAGTCGCGGAGAAAAATAACAAGTATCAACATTAAATCTAAACTCACATCCGTTCTCACGGTAAAGCGCTTCGCGTGTCTTCAAGCCAGCAAGCCATCGTGTCTTTAAAGTGCGAAGTCGGCCGGAAAATTTGCCAACTTTCTCAAGCACAGTCGTCACGCTTTTATTTCGGTGCAAATAACCAACAGCAAATTTCTTTTTAGCAGGCAAACTAATCAAGCGATCAAACTTCAGAATCGCAATATTCCCAACAACATCACCGGGAATTTTCTTTTTAGAAAATTCACGGGACAGCGAACTTCTATTCGGTGTATAGCCAATTTTCTTTAAATTAGAAAATTGGATAGACTTTGAATTTCGATTCAATGGATAGCCAACACGCATAACTAAAATAGATTAAAGAAGTTTAAAAATGGTTAGTAATAACATTTATATATAAGTCTAATTAATAATTATACATGGAATTACAAACAAAAGCGAAGATTAAAGCTTGGGGAAATTCACTCGGTATAGTTATACCTAAAGAGATAATAATTAAAGAAGAACTGCAAGAAAATGACGAAGTTAAGATTACAATCTCTAAAAAGAACACCTTAGAGGGGTTTTTTGGAAAAGGCAAAGGAATTAAAATAAACACTCAAAAAATGAAAGATGAAGCAAGAAAAGAATGGATGATGAATTAATATTTTTTGATAGTTATGCATTAGTTGAATTATACGAAGGCAATATTAATTATGCTAAATTTGAAAATATGAAAGCAATAACTTCATATCTAAATGCTTATGAAACATATTATATTTTAAGAAAAAAATATCCAGAAAGAGATCTAGATGAATACTTTCAGGTTTTGAAAAAAATTTGCACAAAACTGAAATTTGAATGGATAAAGGAAGCTGTAGAATTTAGATTAAATAACAAAAAAAAGAAGCTTTCATACGCAGATTGTATTGGGTACACAATAGCTCAAGAATTAGGAATAAAATTTCTGACTGGGGACAATCAATTCAAAAACTTAAAAAATGTGGAATTTGTGAAGTAAATCAACTCTTCATCAGCGATCTAATAACCTCTGTCTTGCGTCTGATAAGATCATCCGCAGATTTCTTTGACAAATATCCCTGAGCTTCCTGCCATTTATATTCGTCAATATCTTTTTTCAATGTGGCTATTATAGCGTCCCTGCGCGCATTGTCTCCAAGCTTAGCAGCCCTTAAAGCCAGCCATCGCTGCAGCGGCGTGTCAATGAAAAACCCATAAACCAAACCAACAATAGCGCCCCACAAATAAACTCCTGTATACGCTTCAACATCACTCGTTATCCAAAGTCCGAGATAAATAACAGCATATAAACTCCACGCAGTTTTTCTTACAAAAGAATCAAAGTCCTTAACAAAAGACCAAAATATCATAAAAGGCAAAATACCTGCAATAGCAACAAACAACACCTGATACTGTACCAGAATAGTATTAACCCAAACATAATTCATCCACCTAACTCCCAAAAGCCCGACAATAACAGCAACCAATCTCAAAATTCCTTTATGCGTCCGCCCCTTAAAAACAGGCAGATTCTCAAGCACAAGGGCAACAATAATCGTAATCAGCAAAAACAAAAGCGTCTTCTCAAAAAGCAAATAACCATTCCAGTCATATCCTCCCAAAAGCGCGCGCAAAAGAGGCTCTAAATTTTCCACAATAGAATCAATAACACGTTCAGTTCCGTAAAAAAATCCTCCGCCGTAGCCATATCCAGAACCATAAGGCTGCGCAAATGCAAGAGGCAAAACCAAAAAGAACCCAAAAATAAAAAACAAGTTTTTAAGCATCCTTATCATCGTCTAAAAAAGAAATTAAAGTATATAAAGTTTGGTGATTTAGTAAAAAAACGCTAAATAATTACATTAAATCTTATACCAGTTTAGATATCAAAAATAAAAAAATTAAGGAATAACTTTAAACAAAGCAGGATCAACACCGAAAGCTGTTGCTCTATTTTTGAGACCGGCAATTATCCTATTAGCATCTGCTTTACTTATTATCCTCTTAGCAAATCTTTCCTGCACTTTATCATAATCTTCAACAAGTTCTGCACGGCGCTCAACTTTCTTAATGTCAGCTAAATCCTGGTATCTTGCCTTAGCCAAACCTCGCTGAATCGTCCCATCAAGCCATAACATCAATAAACTCGCAAGAGCAGTAAACAAATAAATGTAAGTTGGATTAAACCCCGGAGTAGTTTTTGAAAAAGAAAAATGTGCGTCATCAAAATTAATAGAGCCACTCACTGTAGAAGTAACCGCCGCATTTCTGTATAGGAAAAGCCCGAAAAATATTACAGCAGCAAGTATCCATGCGATTTTACGCATTGAACGATTTGGCAAATCTTTTACAAAAAAGAAATACAAAATAAAAGGCAAAAGAGAAGTCATCGCAATGCCCATCACACTATACGGCAAAATCACCGCGTCTAACCAGTCAGGAGTAATAAATCTGACAGCTAAAATAGAAACAATAGCAGCTACAACAAAGCCAGTCTTTCTCTTGCCACTCATCAAGGGAAATTTATCAACAACTAGCCAGATAATAGACAAAAGCAAAACAAAAAGAAGTAACTTGCCAAAAAAAAGCTCACCGGTGTCAGTAGTTCGCCCCAACAAAAACTTACCAAATGGTTCTAAAATCTTGTCATAAAGCGACTTAGCGCCGTCAGCAACAGGCTGTAAGAATTCCTGTGCAGAAACAAAAGTCGCCGCAAAAATCATCAAAGCAAAAACCGATGCAATAACACCAAACTTTTTCATGCTCTATTTAATATCAGCGTCTTTATAAATATTGTGCCAAAAATCTCACCTATTATTAAACACATAGTCAAAAACATTTATATTATGCAAAAACAACATTAAATCATGCATAAAAGGATTTTACTATTGTTTATAACAATATTCTTAATCAGCCTCGTGGCTGCGCAAACTCCCCCCGCGGCCCCGACAACTACAACAACTCCTTCAGCTCCCACCACAACAGTAAGCCCGACAATCCCAACGCGCGCCCTTTCAGATCCAACTCCAAAACTCGACGACAAATTAGAGGCAGAAATAAAATTAAATGAAGAAGCTCAAATTGTAGCGCGCATTCTTTTTGGCATTAAAGGTGAAATCAGCGTCTCTGCATTTATCCTCCTATTGGCAATTTGGGCATGGGTATTTTTCTTGCTTAGTGAAATACTTCCACTAGTGCCTTTCTTCCAAGGGGAAGCAAAGCGCTGGCTCGGAGCATTAGTAGTAAATCTAATAATAGCAATAACAGGAACATACGTCTCAATTGCTAATCTCTTTCTTGACTTGGGAGCGTATTTCTCCTTCCTTGAAGAATGGGCAACAGGCCTTTTGTTCTTCGCAGTCATAGTTATTATGGTCTTCTTTGCCCTCTTCCAAAAATTATTCAAAAAATTCAAGGAGAAAATAGCTCTTGAGCAAAAGAAAGAGCAAGGCGCAGAAAGTGGAAACATAATAGCTTACGCAAAAGCCCAAGCAGAAGCAGCCGCAGAAGCTACAAGAGACCTAAAAAAATAATCAATCACTTCACTCCTTTAGCAAGTCCTTCCTGATAAGCCTTAATACCTTTTATCTCAAGCTCTTTATCGTGCTCCTCTCGCTTCTTCCTTGCTTTTTCCAATTGCTTGCTAATAACTTTGTTAATTTTTAAATAAGCAATTAAAGCAATAACCTCAACAGCGATTATCAAAAGTCTCCAGCCAGCACTCGGCTTATATAAAACAAGCTTATACATCCCAGCAGAAACATAATTAAACAAACGTGTTTGCGCAAGGGCAATCGCTCCTAAAACAGAGCCAACCCATCTAATCCATTTCGTTTTGAAGTAAAAGAAATATAAATATAAAGAAAGAACAGTAAACAACCACAGCATAAAAACAAAAAGCATTTCAATTGAAAGTTCCCAAGGCTTAGCGAATAAAACAACAAAAACAATATTTGCCTTCGTAAAAGCAGCATCCACGCCGGCAATAAGCTTATTCTTCAGCAAGAACTCCTTCCATTGCGAACCAATAAAAGTCCATTTATCCCTTTCAGTAAATTCGCGCACAGTATCAACATTTCCCTCTAAATTATCGCGCGTGTCATCAATTCTATCCTCAATCCCGCCAAGCTGCGCAGCAGCAAAGCTAAAAAAAAATAAGAGAATAACAAAAACAAAAAAAAACTTTCTAGCCATCACAACACAAAGAAAATAAACAACTTTATAAAATTAACTTAAGAGAAGTTTGAATAAATAATATTACAAAATTTGCAGCCTCTAAAAAGGCAAGATTTTGTAGTTTCAAACTTCTCTTAGAG
>JBBTAH010000118.1:0-12121 GCA_038044285.1 Nanobdellota archaeon
GTGCTTACGACAGCGTAAGCCAAAGTGCTGTTGTTAGCGTTAGAAGAGGTGTTGGCAAGGGTGATGTTAAAGCTGTTAAGTTTGTTTTTTCTTTCGCAAGCGGAGACCCACTTATTACTTCTGAAGTTGCAACTAATATTGATGAACTTGAAACATTTACGTCGCCATCAATTCCAGGATTTGCACAAGCTCCGCAATCAGTTATTGTCATACCTCTTGTCGGAGAAGATAAAATATTGTGCACGCAGATCGACAATCCGACACTGTGCACTACGGGGCCTTAAATGAGCTGGGTTGAAGTTGAGACGAAAATTCAAATAAATAATGTAAATGATATACGCGGGCGCATAAAAAAAATTGCCAAATTTGTCAAGAAAGAAAATAAAAAAGATGACTATTATTCTTTAGAATATTTTAATTACCCTGAAAAGAGCTTGCGCATACGCGACAAAGGAAAAGTTAGAGAAGTTAATTTCAAGCGACGAAAAAGCTATTCCTCGGGCGTTCATGCTAAAACAGAAGTGCAGTTTCAGATTTCAGATATTAAAGGATTTTTTGAACTAATTCGCGATTTTGGGTTTAGAAAATGGCTGCACAAGGAGAAGACTACTGAGCTATACAAAACGCGCGACGGAGTTAATATTGAATTAAATTATGTTAAAGGGCTTGGATGGTTTTTGGAGATTGAGGTTTTGTCTTTGCCTAAGAATGTTGCCTCTGCGCGGCGAAAAGTGATTGCTGTGCGCGATAAGCTTGGATTCAGCGAGGGAGATGCGGAGCCGCGAGGATACACGAAGCAGTTGTGGGGTTTGAGACGTAGGCAATAATGGATTTCATTAATTTTTATTTTTGATATATTTAAATTTTGGTAAGCAATATTATTTCTTAATATCTTTACTTTCTTTAGAACTGTTTGCTTTTTCTAAGTTTACTTCTTCTTTTTTCAGCTGCTCTTTGAGCTTGTCTAACTGCTCTATTTGTTTTTGCAAATCTTCCTTTGAAAGTTTTTGAGTGGCAAGCTGCTGCATTGGAATTTTTTTGATGTAATCAAGCATATTTGCTTTCTCCATTTTCAAAACTGTTTTTGATTCGTCTTCTATATGGGCTTTTAGGATTTCCATGCCTGAAAGAATGCAGTTTAATATCCACAGCTTTTTGCCGTCAATCATTTGAATGACTGCGACGCATTTTTTGACGCTTTCAGTTATGTTTCGGTTTTTCATTTCGTCTTCAAGAATTCCTTTCAATGCGTCAAGGTCAATTTTTGTTTTTACATCTAATTTTTCCGGTTTTTTATCGGGGTGCATCATGTCAAGAAGACGAACCTCAACGTTTCCGTCCAAATTGAACGCGGCTACTTTTTTCTTTGAAGGAACATAGTAATCAATTTGATGGATGTTTGTGCCTGCCTCATAGTCAAGAACAAAAAATCCTGCTACAGGAAACGCGTCTATGTATTCCTGACGGAATTTCTTGTAAACCGGAGAGTTTTCTAATTTCTGAATGTATGGCGCGATTTTCATTTTGCTCTTTTATTGATGGTTATTGATTATTGAATATATAAAGATTTAGCTTGATAAAGTTTATAATCTCCTATTTGAGATAATTTTATGGTTTTGAACATTTCAAGCACTAAAGAAAGAAAAAGAATAAAGAGAAATCTTTTAGGATTGTGCGGGCGAGAAACAGTTAAGTCAATTCGAGAGATTGCTCTAGCGGTGATGCCTTTGGATTATAGCGGGGATATTTCGGAAATGAAAAAGAATGCAAGAAAATTTATTAGTTTGGGTAGAATGTATTATAATGGAGATAAATTCTTAATTTTCACAAGAATAACTGATAATAATCCTGCTGAAAGATATAGAATTAGACTTGAAAGCGCCGATTCTGGCTGGGAGCTGCATTAATCACTCATTCAGTATTGCTGCTATTTTTGACGTAACTATCTGGCTTGCTGTTAATTTCTGATCTTTTTCTATTATCATTCCTATAATCAGAGGCAAGCCGACTTTTGGATAAAGTAAGATTTCAATTATTCCTGAATTATCGCTTTGCCTTAAATCTCTTTTCTCGCCATGCGCTAGTTTTTCTATTTTACTTTGCGCGTCGCAATTTGTGTACGTTGCTCTTCTTGTTATTTCTTCTTTGCTTGTATTTTCTGGAGGGCTTCCAATATAAATCACTCTGCGCTGTTCGTCCATGACAAGGCGCGCGTTTTTAACAAGTCCGTTTTGGATTTCATAAACACTTCCAGAATGAGTTACAAATTTTATTCCATCTAAAGTGCGTGCGTCTTGCGGATCATAATTTCTCATTAAAAAAGAGCTTTTTTTGCGTATTTAAAATTAGCGGGTGAGTTCTTTTTCCAATTGATTTATGAATTCTTTTAGTTTGACGCCGAATTTTGTTACTACGCTTTCTTATTTAATATTCTTTTTGATAATAGTTCTAACGGTTCTTTAGATGCTTGCTCAAGGGTAAGAGCAAAATCATATTTTTCAGCTTGATCCATATCCAAATATTCTTTGCCGCATTTTGGGCACCTTAGTTTTATTATATGAATAGTAATAGTGCCATCTAAAATGTTTCTATTTTCTACTACCTTAACTAACTTTTCATTACAACCAGGACAAACACCTTCGTTTACTGTAGTTGCACTGCTATCAAAATCTATATTTTCTTCCTTCATTTCATTTAATTCTTCAAATGATATATCTTCTCCTTCTTCCATCTTATTTTAGCCTCTTTTCAGTTTATATAACTTTCTTTGAGAGTCTGATGAAGGGTAAGCAGTTATAATAAATGCAGTATCTTTTACCATTTCAAAAATAATAGTAATCACTTTTTTACAAAAACCTATCGCTAAATATCTTTTATCTTTTGTTTTTATAATATATGGATTAACTAATATAGCTTCATTTATTTCTGCTGCTCCGATATTATGCTTATACAACACCTTCTCTTTTATTTTATCCTCTATCAAGATTTTTGAGATCTTCATATTATATGTTTTTTATCACTATTGCAGTTCTTCTTTTAAATCATTAATTAATTTATTAATTTTTATACCGAACTTTGGCTTTCCACCTCTTGGCCTTACTGCTATTGTTTTTGTTTTTTCTTCTTTGTCTCCAATGACAATTATGTAATTAATTTTTAACAATTCAGCGTCTCTTATTTTAGATTGTACAGTGTCGGAACGAGTGTCTGTGTCTATTCTTAATTCTGGAATTTCTTTTTTTAATTGTTCAACAAATTTTTCTGTTGCTTTATTGTTGCGGTCTGTGAATGAGACTACTCGGACTTGACGAGGCGAGAGCCATAACGGGAGATTTCCGTTGAGGTGTTCGAGTAAAACTCCGATGAACCTTTCAACAGAACCCAAAATCGCTCTGTGAATTACAAATGGGGTGTGCTCTTTCCCGTCTTCTCCTATATAGGTTAACTCAAATCTTTTGGGAGTTTGCATGTCTAATTGAATTGTGGCGCACTGCCAATTTCTTCCCAAAGAGTCTTTGATGTGAATATCTATTTTTGGTCCATAAAAAGCTCCGTCTCCTTTATTAACATGGTATTTGATTTTTGATTTGTTGAGCGCCTCTTCTAAAACTTTTTCTGCATAATTCCAATCTTTTATATCTCCCATAAATTTCTCTGGTCGTGTTGATAATTCAAGAGAGTAATCAAATCCAAAGGTACTGTAAATTATCTTGACCAATTCTAAAACTTTTGTCATTTCATCACCAATCTGTTCTTTTGTGCAGAATATATGGGCGTCGTCTTGAGTTATTTTTATAACTCTTAATAATCCTGCAATTACTCCTGATAACTCTTTACGATATACTACTCCAAATTCTGCCAATCGCAAAGGCAATTCTTTGTAAGACTTAGGAGATGCTTTGTAAATCAACATCCCCCCGGGACAGCTCATGGGCTTAATGCCAAAATCTCTATCCTCGTAGCTTGTTAAGAACATATTTTCACGATAATGATCCCAATGTCCAGATACTTTGAATAGTTGGTTGCCTACAATTTGTGGTGTTGATACTTCTTTGTATCCAAATCTATTTTGTAGACTTCTTACAAATTCTATCAATCTATTATAAATAAAGTAACCTGAGTCATGCAAAAAGGGCTGGCCTGGCGCGACTTCATTAAAACTAAATAAATCAAGTCGTTGCCCTAAAATTCTGTGATCGTTGTCTCTTAATTTTGATGTGTCTAATTTTGTTCTGCTTATTTCTCGGAGCAATTTTGATGGATCATACGACTCTTCAACTAATTTCCCGCCTGCTGACTGTGCTTTACTATCTTTGTCTGCATGGAATTCTTTTGCGAGTTCTGCCAACGGATGGCCTTTACACTTGAACTCAAACTCTTTGTAGTAGCCGAATGGTGCTCTGATTGTTTTAGGAAATATTTTTTTGAGATGAGCTTCTGCACTTCTTAACATCTCTAGAGCAACTTGCGGTTTTGCAAGATGCGAGGATAAGTGGGCATATGGATACAAAACAATATTTTCTGTTTTGACTTCTTTCGCATGTTTTTGCACTGCTTGCACTAATTGCGCAATTGTTTCGTGATTGTCTCCCTCTTCAATTGAAGTTAGGATAACTAAGCATTCTTTGACTTCTTTTTCTTTTTTATCTGCCTCTGACAGCTCTTCGGGGTCTTTGACTGCTTTTTTGAGGGCTTTAAATTTAATGTAATCGCAATGTAATTGGAGTATTTTCATATTTGTTATACGAGAAAGGGTTTTATAAATTATATGGAAGAGTAAGGTTTAATAAGTTCACTTTAAGGAGTTTACTATGTCCGAGATGTTAGATTTTCGCGCCGCGCGGGATAAAGTAGAACAGTACATTCATGGACTTCTTAGAGAAGTGCCTTATGATGTAGGTGAAGCAATTAGACATGCTTGCACAAATCCTGGGAAGCTAACACGACCACTTACTACTCTTGCTGTTGCGCACGATTATGGAGTCCCGATTGATACGGCTCTTCCATATGCTGCATCTATTCAGTTTGCCCATGAGGCGAGCTTGGTTTTTGATGATGAAATGGATGGCTCACCAATTCGACGAGGACAACCTTCGTGCTTTAACAAATTTGGACCGGAGACTGCGCGACTTGCTGGTATTTACTTACTAAAACTTGGACAGCAACTTATTTCAACTGGTTGCGCGACTGATTCTCAGAAGAGACGCATTTCTTATCTTGATTCTGCAACTGGAATGAGTGTTGTGCTTGGGCAATGGCTTGACTTGAACTCAGATAAGATAGATGATGTTGACAGATTTTATTTAATGAAGACAGGAGTTTTGCTTGGCGCGGCTGCTGAAGCTGGAGGAATTCTTGGGCGCGCTACTGAAAAGGACTTGCGTGCGTTGCGCCATGGTGTTGCATATGTTGGAGCAGCATATCAGGCTGGGGACGATCTTGCTGACGCTTTGGGGACAGAAGAGGAACTTGGCAAGCCGGTGCATCAGGACAAGGGGAAGAAAAACGCTGTTAACAGATTAGGTATTGACGGCGCAAAAGCGAAGAAGAAAGAACTTGATAGGCGCGCAGATGAAATTCTCTCTAGACTTTCTAAGCATTTGCCTTCGCTTGAGCGCATTATCTTTGAAATCAGGGAAAAACATGTTAAATTTGTTAATAGTTGAAATGTTACTACTTGTTAATTATATTAGTAGTAAGGTTTAAATATTGAGTTTTTGTGGTGTATAAAAAATGAATAAAATAAAGAAATTATTGGTTAGACTAGGAATCATAGGGGCAATAGCGTTAGAGGCTTCTATTTTATCTGGCTTGACGTCTAAAAAAGAGATTCCTGAACCTAACGTTAAGTATGCCCCTCATGAAATCATAGAACCAGAACAATCACAGATTTCTGGCAAAACTATAGTAATCCAAAGAGATAATCTTGGCTCGGATGATGTTCCATGTGGACCTGTTTATACTGCTGCCGAAGTCCCTCCCACCTACTGCGCAAGGTATGTTAGACTTGCTGCAAGAGATTTATTTGGATTGAACTATCCTACAAGCGACGCCTGGAGAATTAGAGATGCTCCCAATGTTGATGAAATAAGGCTTGATGATGGAATTAGATTGGATAATTTAGTTTCTGAAGGAAAATTAAAGCGCGGAATGATTGTGGGAGCATATAATCCTACAAGCAAATATAATGGCAGAGAAGATGTTAAAAAAGCAGGATATACTCACAATTTATTGTATCTCGGAAAAAGCGAAGACGGTAAATTATATTTCGCGGATCATTTTGGCAAAACAACAAGGCCTAGAATAAGCCTTGAAGAATTAAGAGCTAAAAATAAACTTGTACCAATTGAAGTTTTGTATCTAAAATCAAAAAAACAATGCGCCACCACACACTAAAGTGTGTGGTTTGATTGGCGCTTGTTTTTTGGATGCTCAAGAAGTCTACTCCATACTAAAGTATGGAGTTTTAGAGGAAACTTCTTGACATAAGCAATAAACCTTTTGTTGTCAATGGCGATAAACTTTATATACAATGTTGATGTGTATGTTTTATGCGTTTGAGGTTGATTTTCATCGTCGGTATATTTGTTTTGCTCCCACTTGCTTCAGCAGGCATTTTCATTGAACCTCTGAATGAAATATATAATTATGGAGATCAACTTACAATAAGAACAAATTTAATTCCAAGCTCTGCTACTGCTGGGCATTATATTGTTGACTTAAAATGCGGAGCAAATCTAACTATAAATATTTTCAACCAGTTTTTCAATTTACAGCCCGGAGTTGAACAGCCGGTGCAAATCACAACGCAGTTAACAAATCCCCTCCTGAGTAATTTATCCTCGTCTTGCTATTTGTTTTCTAACTTTGGCAGTGATGTAGCGAGCAGCAGCTCGTTTGCTTTATCTAAAATTATTATTGTAGAACTTGAGCTTGAATTTGACGAGCTTGCTCCTGGCAAGAAAATTTCTGTGAGTGGCAGTGCGATAAAAGAAAGCGGAGTGTCGCTTAATGGCTTTGTTGAGCTTTCCGTTCCATCGTTGAATTTGTATAAATCTACGGCTGTCAGCAATGGAATTGTTAATATTAGCACATTAATTCCAGAAAACTCAAAATCTGGGAAACACAATATTACGGTTGAGGTTCATGACACTAGTTCTTCAGGAAATGTGATGAACACAGGAGGTTTTTCTGACGAGTTTAATGTCAAACAGATATTAAAAGAAATTGAAATAAGCGCTGTAGACGAGGAAATTGAGCCTGGAAAAGAGGAATTTGTTTTTCAGATAGTTACGCGCGATCAAGCTGGCGACCCTATACTAAAGGAAATAAATATCCTTGTCTCTGATCCGCGAGGTTTGCCCTTTATTAAAAAAATAGTCAAATCAAATGAGAATCAGAAGATGGCTTTTTCTTTGAACAATACTCCGGGTTATTGGGCTGTTGAGGTTACGCTTGACGATTTCACTGAACGCAAACTATTCTATGTTGCTGAAGTGCGGAAATTGCAAACCAGCTTGATAAATGACACGCTGATTGTGACTAATATTGGGAATACTCCATACAAAGGACCACTTGAAGTAACTATCGGTTCTTTTGTTGAGGTAAAGCAGATTTCTTTAGATGTTGGTGAAACAAAGAAATTTAATTTGGAGGCGCCTGATGGAACTTATTCTATTTCTGTTGCGGATGCTAGCGAGTCGCAAGTGCTTGGGAGCACATTCCTTACAGGAAATGCAATTAAAGTCTCGGATTTGCGTGAAGATTTGCTTGACACGATAAAAAATCCAATTATATGGTGGATTGCTGCTATTTTGTTTGTGCTGATAGTTGTGCTGGTGCAAGTCAAATTAAGATTACAGCACCGGCCACCGTCTGCACCTTTGGGAGCGAGCAAGAATGTTGAGCTGCCTGTTAAAAAAGTTGGTTTAGACAAACCAGCTATGACTGTAAGCGAGCCTTCTGAAACCAGACAGAACTGGAGCAGCTCTTCCTCGACGCTGATAGGGCTTTCACGCTCAACGCCGCCAACATCAAGTAGAATATTTGCTGATACTCAGACAGGAGCGCGAGAGCGCGCTGTTGTTATTGCTTTGCGCGCAAATATGGCTGGGAATTCAGCCTATGCCGGACAAGCAATTAACAGTTCATTGTCGCTTGCACAAGAAGCTAATGCCAAGATTTATATTGACGGAGATTTCAAAATAATTTTGTTCTCACCGAGACTTACAAAAAGTAATGAAAATGCTGTGCTTGCCGTACAGACTGCCAAGAGAATAGAATCTTTGCTAGCTGAACATAACAAGCTTTACCAGAATAAGATTAATTTTGGAATTGGAATCCATGAAGGAGATATTATTAGCGAGATAGAAAATGGCGTTTTCCATTTTACTAGTGTTGGCAATGTAATAAGCGCCGCGAAACGCATTGCACAGAATGCAACTATGAAGACCTTATTGACGGAGGCTGTTAAATCCAAAGTCTCCGGGAATGTGAAGTTGGAAAAATCCGCAACGTCACCGAGCTTGTGGGAAATCACTAGAGTTATTGACAGAACTAAAAGCGAAGAATTCCTGCGCCGATTCACCGCGCGCAATAAGTGAATGAGCTACTTTTTCAAAAGAATGTTCTCTCTGCGCGAGAGGCCCGGAATTAGGTTAATTGTTTTTGACTTTGACGGCACGCTTGCCGACACCAAAGAGTTGCTGCTTCGCATTGTTTCAAAGCATCTTGCTAAATTTAATATTTCAATGACTAAAAATTTGATTATATCTTTTGGGAACGCGCCTCTTATTGATTTTGTTTCTGCTTCAGGCATGCGTAAGGATTTTGTGCGTAGCGTAAGCGCTTCCATGCACAATGATTTTTTAGCTGAATATGAGAAGATTAAACCTTGCAGAGGACTAAAATATGTAAAAAGTATACCCTTAAAAAAAATTATAGTTTCCAATAACATAACGCCGTTCATTGAGAAAACTTTAGGATATTTGCGCGCTGATTTTTTTGATGAGATTCATGGCTCTGATAGGTTTACTAATAAAGTTAATGCGATCAGGTTGTTGTGCAGGAAATATCGTGTTTCGCCGAATGAAGTAGTTTATGTGGCGGACAAAGCAATTGATGTGCGGATTGCGCGGGATGTTGGATGCTATAGTGTTATTGTGTCAAATAAATCGTCTTGGTCTAAGCATACAGATATTGTGAAAGAAAAGCCAGACTATATAATTGGCAATTTAGGGAAGCTGCCGCTGGTTATTGAGCGCATTAACATGGAACAATTTTCCACTGTCTAAGAAATATCCTTTGAAGCCGACATCTGATTTGAATAATCCTTTTATATAGGGCACGAGCCTTGTCAGTCCCATTTTTTGCGCTGTCCAAACCATGAATGCTTTGAGGCAATTTGGTGGGACGCGGCCGCAGTCCGGCAGGACGTTTCGCTCGATGAATTGCTCGACTTCTGCTTTTAAGATTGGAGGCAGTTCGGCTCTTCTAATTGCGAGGACGCAGGTTTGACTGTCTATATATTTTCTTAGAATTTCATTAGCTGGGATTTGTATAGTGCCGCTCATTTTATGACAAGAAATGTTTAGAAGTAGCTGCACTTAGCAAGTGCTAATCTTAATAGAATTCCATATTACATTACTTACTGCATTGAGGAACTCTTCATCCATTAGTTATTTATGTGGTTTTTGTTTATAAATTTTGTGGTGCTTTGGTGTTATTAATTAAAAGAACTTTTTACTTACATTCTCTCGAGTTTTGCGATTCTCTCGTCGATATCTGGGTGAGTTAAGAAAATATTTCTTATTTTCTTTTTAAATGGATCTGAGATAAATAATGGCGCCACTGCTTTGGGAAAGTGGTGCTTGTCATTTTGGGCGAGATGCTCATGCTTTATTTTTTTTAGGGCGTCGGCTAAGCCTTTTGGATATCTTGTGAATTTGACTCCTGTCGCGTCTGCAGTGAATTCTCTTCTTCTTGATATTGCCAACGCCACTAAATTAGCGACTATTGGCGCGAGAATTGATAGAACGATGCCTAAAATTATGAGAAATATTTTTACGCGGCCGTCTCGATTATCTCCTGAATTTGAGAACCACAGACTTCTCAAAAATAATTCTGCAATTATTGAAATCATACCTATGGCTACTGTTGTGAAAGTCATGAAACGGATGTCGTAGTTGGCTATGTGCGACATTTCGTGAGCGACGACTCCTTCCAATTCCTGCTTGTCTAATTTTACGAGAGTGCCATCGGTAACGCATATCACTGCATGCTGCGGGTCTCTTCCGGACGCAAATGCGTTTATTTGCGGCGAATGCATCACATATATTTTTGGCATAGGCAGACCTGACGCCAAAGACATGTTCTCAACTGCTTGAAATAATTGCCTATGTTGTGTTGGAGAAGCTGGTTTTGCTTTTACTGACGCAAGAGCTATTTTGTCTGCGTTGTAATAGCTGATTAGTGTGTAGCTTAATGAAATGATGATTGATAAAATCATTATAAAAAAGAAATATGATGGGTCAAAAACAAAAGTAAGCACGAAACCAATTGCTATAAATATTACAATTATGAGCATCAAAAGAACTATTGACTTCAGCTTGTTCCTGCGGATTTCGTCGTGAAAAGATATTCGCTCTGCCATGAATTAATATATCAAAAAGGTTATTTAAATTAAAGGTTTATTCCAAATCGTTTACTGCGTCGTCTATTTCGCTAAAAACATTGTCATCTGTTTCCAACACCCTACCTTCTACTGATAACTCGTCTACGTTGACATCATCGCTTGAATCTGTTTGTTGTGTGTCACTTTCTGAATTATCAGATAAAAAAAACCAGGCGATTCCTCCGAAGATTACTAGTGCTACGATTGTCCAAACAATTGATTTCATTGTGCTACTCCTGTGCAAGCTGAATATATGCACTCGCAACTTGTTGGGGCAGGGGGTAATATGGGGCAGACCGTATTACTATCACAGGACGGTGTCTGCTGCTCTGGTTCTTGTTTAGAGTAGCATCTATTTATTCCGTCTAGCGCCGTACCACAGCAATAATTGTAAGTCCTTAACTCACAATCGCTATTAGCTTCACAGTTATAATTTTCTGGCTGTGACCCCCTTCCTGTTGTTGCACGGTAATCTGTTTTAAATTGCTGGATTTTAGGGACTATTTCTGAGCGAGGCTTGTCTTCAAGAATTAATTTTTTTATTTCTACTATTTTTGTTACGAGGTGTGCTGCTTGATCTGCAGAGAGTGCACCCCGTTCTTCCATACTTTCTATACGTTCCTGTAATTCATATAGCAAAAGGACGACATATTCTCTTTTTTGCGTATCTGGAGCTGCGCGGAATGTTCCTCCGGCATTAATATTTATGCCTGATTTTTCAAGGAAGCAGCGCTTTTTCTCACGCGGACTGCTTACATCATAGCATTCTGATGAGCGACGATAAAGTGCTGTGCATGCTGCCTGGCGAGCATGGCCTCTGCATGCTTCTTCTATTACCGTTGCTGATTCTGCACGCGCGACTACGCTGTTTTGAAACCGACAGCTTACGCGCTCGCGCACTGTGTTAAAATTTTCGCAAGTTGTTATTGTTGGAGGCGGAGGTGTTGCAGGTGTTGTTGATGGTTCATCGTTATTATTTGAAGAGCCACCAGATGACGAACCACCTGAAGATGAACCGGCAGCTATGACAAAAGACAAAGATGCAGCTACAAATAATAATAATAATAATATTGGAGTGATTATCTCTTTTTTCATATTTATAATATAAATTGGGGATATTTAAATTTTTAGAATCTAATTTTAGGAACTGCGCGCTCTTCGGCTGCGATTTTAAGGAATTGCTTTGACTGACGGTTGTAAATTTTTGCGAAGAATGTTCCGGGGAAGGTCGTGCAAGTGTTGTTGTATGATAAAATTGCATCATTGTAAAATTGACGAGAATATGCAATCCTGTCTTCTATTGCTGACAGCTCCTGTTGCATCTGTAAAAAATTTGTGTTTGCTTTTAAGTCAGGATAATTTTCAGCTATCGCAAAAATTGATTTGAGAGCTGATTCTAATTGGGAACCGGCTTTGACTTTGTTTTCCATTGTCTTTGCACCGAGCAAA
>JBBTAH010000119.1:0-8417 GCA_038044285.1 Nanobdellota archaeon
AACCATTTAATATCAGCAATTCATGGATTACATCAATTTCATCAATATAAAATGCCCGCGCTGCAGAAGCAGCCATATAACCTACAGCCGCGCAACTATCTGGATAAAATGCCGTAACTGCAGAAAGCTTCTAACTCGTCCCAAAGGAGGAAAGGCAAAAATAAAGGCCAGAATAAAATATGTCATCAATTAACATCAAAGAAGAAGAAATTTTTCTCTGCACAGTGACTCGCATAGAAAGTGCATCAGTATTTGTCAATATTGACGAGCATGGAATAGAAGGAACAATCATATTTTCCGAAATCTCGGCAGGCAGAATTCGCAACATACGCGAGTTCGTTTCAATCGGCAAAAAAATAGTCTGTAAAGTACTCCGCAAAAAAGATAGCCACGTAGAATTAAGCCTGCGCAGAGTCTCAGCAAAAGAGCGCGACGAAATCCTAGACAGATACAAAAAAGAACGCGTCCTATCAAGCATCCTAAAACCAATCGTCAAAGAAAAAACCGCCCAAATCGTAGAAAAAATAAAAAAAGAAAATGACGTATTAGAAATTGTCAATAATCTTCGCAATAATCCAGAATCATTAAAAGAATATTTATCTCCGACACAGTTAGAAAATCTCAAAAAACAATTAGCAGAAAAAAAAGAAAAAGAAAAAGAAGTAAAAAGAAAAATAATTGTCAAATCATATTCTGAATCAGGAATCAATGATGTCAAATCCGTCCTTAGCACGCAAGATGCAGAAATTTCATATCTTGGTTCATCTCAATTTTTAGTTAAAGTGAAAGCAAAAGACTACAAAATAGCAAATCAAAATCTGGAAAAAGTGTTGTCAGAAATAAAAGAAAAGGCAAAATCTCATAAAGTTCAATTGGAAATAAAAGAAAAATAACATGCCAAACAAACTGCGTTATTATACAAACGAAAAAGGCGAAAAAGTATACACTCTAAAAAAAGAAATAAGCAACCAACCAACAAAAGACGCCCATTATAAATTCTTGAGAATTATCTTTTATTGACTTAATTCTCAAGCTCAAGATTTAGAATAAATCTTGTTGTATAAAATTCAGAGATTTACCAGAGCATAACTAAAACAACTTCGCCTGTCCAATCTTGCTCTCAACTATCTTCGGCATCAAAACCTGCCCATACTCTCCATCAAACCCAGGCTTAACCTCTAACTTTCCATCACGAGAAAGCAAAATCAACTCAACTAATTTCAAATCAATTCCTTCCTTCAATATTTCATCTTTCCCAATTTTTAATAAAATATTAAACTCGTTCCCAAAAATTTCAATCATCTCATTATATTTCTCCCAAACTATTTTTGAATTCATAGCTTTAGCATAATGCAAAGCAATCAATTCATGCAAAGGCAACAATTTGTAAAACATCTTAGCTCCGACAGGCTTAAATCCTTCCGGCGATTTAGCAATTCTATCAATTCTATTCTCAACACCAATTGTCAATCCACGAGAGCAAACAGGGCACTTTCCATTTAATTTAGAACTCTCCGAAGGAGAACAGCTAAAATTGCAATTCCTGTGGCCGTCCCAATGGTACTTGCCATATTCCGGCGGAGTTTCAATCGTCGCTTTCAAACCAACTCCAGTACGAATTGCATGAACAATATTTTCATAACTTAATTCAGGAATTTCAAAAATAGTTGCCTCGCGCCCAAATCTCCACGGCCAAAAAGAATGAATATCGCTAAAACTCACAATATTAATATTCTCGCGCAAACGCCAAATCATTGATGGATCAGCGCTCATGCCAGATTCAATGGCATAAATGTGGTGCACTTCATCTTCAAAACATTCAGCAAGAGAATCAAAACCAGAATCACTGCCATAAAGACCAAACCAAGGCGTAAATGAATGCGCTGGAATAATTTCAATTTTATCATCAATCTCTTTTAAGTCATGAACAAACTGCTTGCACGAAATCCCAAAAATCGGCCTTCCATCATAATCAAGCCGCCCTTTCGACGCCAAATAATCAATTATTTTATCAGCAACAAAAGTTGAAGGAGCAAAAACCAATAAGTGCACGGCTCTTCTTTTTTTAATGCCTTGAGAAAACATTAAACTAATTTCAGTCTGCCAAATAAAAGAAATTTCTTTATCTCCATTTTTTAACCATAAAATTCCATTTTCATCTTCTTCTAACTTTTCCTTAATTTCAGCATTCCATTTAGGATGTTGAAAATCCCCTGTCCCGATTAAATTCAAGCCCTTCACACGAGCCCACTTAACTAAATTATCAATTGTCAAATCCTTGGAAGTCGCACGAGCAAATCTAGAATGTATATGCAAATCAGAGATTATTTCCATTAAATGGATTATCATATAATGCTTTTAATAATTATGTAGTTAAAAGTGATAATTTAAACTTGAAATTACAAAAGTTCATTACTTCCAACTTCTAAAACAGCAGTTTTTGTTCCACTTGATATATCAATACTGACTAATTTAATAGCAAGATTAGTAAATCCTATGTTACTATCTCCAATTGAAATTCCCCTAAGAGTTTGCCCGAGAGTTAAGGTGTTTTGTCCTTGAGCAATTCCTTTTTCAAGTCGAACAATTGCTTGACCATCTTCAGTAATTTCTCTGACAGTAATAATTACACCCTGATAATTTCCAGTTTGGTCTTCTTGAAGATTGAAAGTTTGAATTCCAGCATTAAAATTAGAAGTAGAGCCAGAATTTCCAGTTGGAGGCAAGATATTTGAAGTATTAGCGTCTTTATAATTAACAAATAATATAACCGCTATTATCACGACAGCAATAACAATTACAAAAAGTAGGAGTTTTAGAGCGCCTTTCTTGCTTAACATTTAGGTCTAAAATAAAGATTATTTATAAATTTATACAATTTCAAAAAAGTAAATATTTAAAACCCTTAAATTCAAAATAAAGTCATGATAGAACAAACCCTCGTTTTGATAAAACCAGACGGAGTAAAGCGCAATCTTGTCGGCAAAATAATTCAAAGATTTGAAGAATCAGATTTAAAAATAAAAGCAATAAAAATGCTCCAAGCAGACGAAAGCTTGGCAAAAAACCATTACGCCCTCGACGAAACCTGGGCAAAAAACGTCTTTGACAAAACAAAAGCATCTTATGAAAAAGAAAACAAGCCATTCAAATATAAAACCCATATAGATCTTGGGAAAACAATCCAGAAATGGAACATGGAATTTCTTACAGAAGGTCCAGTAATCGCCATAATAATCGAAGGCCCACATGCAATAGAACTTATAAGAAAAATGGTCGGTTCAACAGAACCTCGTTCAGCCCAGCCAGGCACAATCCGCGGCGACTTCGCATCAACAGAATCATACGCTCTCGCAGACTCGCAAAACAGAGTATTAAGAAATTTAATTCACGCATCGGACTCGCAAACAACAGCACAAAGAGAAATTTCGCTCTGGTTCAAAAACGAAGAAATTCACCAATACAAAAAAGAACCAGATAAACACCTCTAAGTTCATACCAAACCCAACATAGTTAAAATAAATCGCTTATCCCAAGGAAACACGCCCCCACGAGGAATTGAACCTCGGTCCCAACCTTTTCGCCTAAGTCCCGAATTGTAGTTTTCTTGACTCCTAGAACTTCTTTTTCTAAAAGAAGTTGTAGTCCGCAAGGTTGTATTCTATCCGTTAAACTATGGGGGCTATAACATCAAAGACAAAAAACTCTTTTTAAATCTAATCAGCTAACCGAAGCTCATTCAACGCCTTCATCTCTAATTCCATGCTGAGTCAAAAAGAAAGCCGCCTCATTTTCAGGCAAATTCGGCGCATCAATCATCTTAGCGACGCGGCTTCCTTGCTTTCCGCGGCGCAGATAAACTCTGTATGTAGAATTATGAACAATGAAGCCATTGGCAAGATAGTTTTGATTAATGGGCACAGAAAAATCGTACAATAATGCCCCGTTATTATTTTTGACAAGAATATCTCTTATTCTTTCAAATCGTATCTCCGAGCGTAAAAGATAAGCAATAAAATTAACTTTTTGTCTTATTTGCTTATCCTTTATAGCGCAATTCATTAAAATTTTGAATGCGTTTTCTAATTCCTTTCTGCTCACCCAACTATAATTTTCTGGTCGGGGCTTTATAAAGTTAGAGTAATTTAAACCACAATTTTCTAATAATCTCCTCAATTCGGCTCTTCTCACAGGCATTAACTCATAAGTATAACTTTTTTTCGATTTTAAAACAGTATCTAATAGTATCTTTTGCTTATCTTGAGCAGTAAAACCTATTTGAAGATAATTTTCAACATCTTTATCAATAATTCTTAATACATTCATTTTCTTAGCGCCAATATCAAATTTAATAGTTGACCTTACTCCCATCCTAAGTAAGAATAATTGCAAATAACGCAGTACTGTCGGATCTTTCTGAACAGCAGAAACGTAAGCTCTTTTTTTATTAACGTGGCCTTCAGCATCAAAAAATCCCTTAATAAATACCCTAACAACTTCATTGGACGATTTCCCGACTTCATGTAAAATCGTGGGAATCATTAGTTCAAACAAATCTCGGATTTCCCGTGAGTTAATATTCAAAGTGAAGCAGTTCTTTGAGCTCATTTTACTAATTCTGCCCTCAATATTAAATAACTCTTTAAACAAACCACGATAGTATTGTAGCACTTCAACCCGAGCATCTCTAAATCTTAAGCCCCTTCCCTCAAAATTACCATCACCAATAAAATATCCAAATATTTGGCCAAGTTGAGGGCTTAATAATTGAGGTATAGTAAGATTTCTATGTTTATGACTTAAAAAAGGAACAAGTTGCACCAATTGCTGCCCTGGAAAATAGTTCTGTAAATTCTCTAACACCTCAAATGAAGTAGGATATTCTTGATTTAACACCCTCCTAAACTGACGAGGAGTAATTCCAATATTCTTACAAATATTATTTCTGGTTATTCCTTCGGAAAATATCTTTTCTTTTAATGCGTTAGAGTCCTCTTTAGAAAGTCTACCTATTCTTTTAAGCTTAAACTGTGGAATAGTTCTTTCTTCGCCTTCAATATCTAGTCTTCCGGCTTGAGCAATGAAATCTCCTACTTTCAAATCTTGAGACTCTTTCTCTGCAATACTGAAGTTATCAACAGTAAAAAATCTATGTAAGCCGGAGCAGTTAATTTGGGCATTAGTCTTTATTGTGAATATTTGTTTAACATCTGGATTAACAAACACATTCTCATTATCTTCCTTATCAAGATTAACTTTAGCAAGATTTGCTGAAATAACTTTGTTTCCCTCTTTCACATCCCTGATTTCAATAATGTTCCCATCAGCCAATTGAATTAAGCTATCTCCAGTTAAACAAGCGTGTCCAACAATATTCCCCCCAATCGCCGTCGTCGGATCACCAAACATCATCGCAGGATTCGCCATGACTTGGTTAGTAACATAAATCGCAACATTATGCTGCTCCGCCAATTTCATCAAATGATGCAAATATTTATTCAATTTCTGCTGCCTGTCGGCTAACTGCCCTCGCCCGGAAAACTCGGCACGAAAATGCGCAGTCAAAGAATCCACAATAACTAATTTAATCGGCTCATTCTGCTCTTTAATCATTTCAGTAATTTTATCCAAAAGCAAAATCTGATGGTCAGAATTAAAAGCTCGCGCAACTAAAATATTTTTCAAAACTTTTTCAGGATTAGCACCAATTCCTTCTGCAATTTGTCTAATTCTGTCCGGCCTAAAAGTTCCTTCAGTATCAATGTACACTGCTTTCCCGCCAGCTCCTCCTTGCTCCTTGGGCATTTGCACATTAACAGCAATAGTCAATCCAAGTTGAGTTTTCCCGCTTCCAAAAGCGCCGTAAGCCTCTGTTATAGCTCTTGATTCAATTCCCTTCCCACCAAATAAATCATTCAGATTTTTACTCCCAGTTGTAACATAAAAAACTTCCGCGCGCCGTTTGTCAAACTCCATTCCATCCATGAAACCAAGTTTCATCATTCCTCGCGCAGCCTGAATCGCCTTGCGCGCAACCGCCTCGCCAACTCCAGCCAATTCAGAAAGAACCGGAGGAGACATGACTGCAAGTCCCATCAAATCATAAATCCCCGCAGCCTCAAGTTTAGAAGCAACGCCAGGACCAATTCCAGGGATATCGGTCAGCTTTCCCTCATCTTCAGAATTCTTTTCGTCTTTATCCTTAACCATCCAAATTAAATCTATATTTAGTTTATAAAGATTTTAGCACTCAAAAAAGTATATTAAAAACATCAAAAAAATACAAACCAAATCGCAACAGCATCAGCAATCAAAAAACTATAAAACAAAATATTCTCAAATCCTCCGCCAGTCGTAATTCTGCCTTTAGAAACAGCACGGAAAGGCCAGAAGGGTTTAATCCCTTCAACAGTCCACGCATCCAAAAGCAGATGAATGCCGTATCCTAGAAAAAAAGGAAAAGCATAAATCGGCCAAAACCACGCAAGCAAAAAAGTCACGCCAAAACAAAAAGTAAAGCTATGAAATATCCCTCTTTTCTTGATAAACAACCTCAACGGCGCCAGCAAAAAACCCCTTTTCCCAGAAGTAACAGCATCTAAATTAGGAAGCAAAGTAGCAACCAAAAAAACAACCACATAGCTAATCTCGTGCACAACCTTCGGCAAAAATAGAATCATAAAAAAAGCTCCGATAGACAAATGAGTTTTATTCAGCATAAATAAACAAAGAAAGTTAAGTTTAAATTACTTATTAAAACTCACTTCAATAAAATCCTTAGGCGCGCGGCACAAAACCTCGCGCCCGCGCGAAGTAACTAAAACAGTATCTTCAATTCTTATCGCGAGATTCTTGCGTCCTTCGCTAATATAAATCCCTGGCTCAATCGTAACAACATCACCTTTCTTCAAAACATTAACAGTAGTAACTCCAAAATCCGGCTTCTCGTGAATCTTTCTCCCAACACCATGCCCAAGTCTGTGAGTGTAATATTTCCTATACTTTCCCAATAATCGTCGTGACAAAACCTCAAGCTCAAAACACCCAACTCCAGCCTTAACAAAATCAACACATTTTTTCTGGCAATTAAAAACCAAATTATACAATTTTTTCTCATCAAAATTAGTCCGCCCAACAAAAATCGTCCGCGTCATATCTGAACACCATCCATTAACCTTGCATCCAAAATCCAAAACTAAAAAACCGCGCGTAAATCTGCGATTGCGTGGCTTAGCATGAATCACTGAATTATTATTCGCAACAATCGGCGCATAAGCCTTGCGCACACCAAAATCTCTAAACCTCTTCAAAACATATTTCTCTAGTTCTTTTTCAGTCCTAAACTTAAACTCACTCACAATCTCGCTAAATATCTTATCATTAATCTCACAGGCTCTTCTTATGCTTGATATTTTATCCATAAAATTATTTCCTATAAAAAGATTTAAACCTTCGCTATGGCTTCAAATCCAATATTAATCAGTAAAAATATGTAAAAGCAACAAATATTAATATTAATTTAAACCTTGGCTCAAAACCTAAAACAACAAAAAATCTAAAAAACTCCAAACCCGAGGTATTATCAACTAACTTATACAACCTTCGCCTCAAGCTCTCTAATCAAACTATCAAGCACAACACCCCCAACATCCCTAACAGAAAACTCCAATGACTGCGAAAATGAATTCGTCCTAAACGCCCCGGTAAACAGTTTTTCCTCGCCAATAACTTCGGCGCGCTTAACATTCAAAACATCCAAAGAAAATAATTCCTCCTGTGAAACTCCAAACAGCTTCTTTATATTTTCCCCAAAAAGCACAGAGCGCATAGTCGCAGTTCCGTCGTCCAAAACAATATTCAGCAAAACACCCTTCTCGCCTTCAGTTCTTTTTGAATCAAAAAACCTCGGTTCAAAAGTCTGCACAATAAATGCGCGCACCTGCATCTGCGCGTTTTCAGCAGCGTCCTTAAACTGCCCAGCAGTAAGCGGCGCCTGTTCCTTGACAGAATTCATTTTCTCATTGCTTATCTTAATATCTGAAAAAGCTCCCAAACTCAACTCTCCCTTTTTAACGCTCGCCCCGCGAATCTCAACAACATCGCCTTCATTAATTGATTTTTTCTCAATCAAAGAAATATGATTAACATCCCAAAGAGTCACGCGAACATTAGAAGTCTCATCACCAAGCATGAAACTCGTAACCTTCCCGCTCCGACCGTTCTTGTTATATTCACGGACAGGAAAAATACGAGTAATCTTGCCAACAACAGAAGCTCGTCTCATTCCTTCGGCCAATTCATTAACTTTGCTCCTCTCATTTTCAAAACTAATTCCCAGTTCAGCAGCAACAATCTGTGCAGCTCCCTCGCGAGAAATCAGCCCGGAAAGCTTCGCCTTCTTTGTCTCAACCTTTCCA
>JBBTAH010000120.1:0-6299 GCA_038044285.1 Nanobdellota archaeon
GGCTCTCTTTTCAATTCCAATCCCGACAGTAAAGTTTCCAGTAGTGCTAGTTTTTGTTACAGGATTAATTCTTAATTTAACAAATCTTTGAATGTCCAAATTAGTTAAACGCATTACGCTTTCACAAATAAGAGGTGTCTCTCCTAAACGAAGATTTACATTGCCGCCGCGCGATTGCCCAGGTCTACTAGCAGAAGCAACACGGCGATCAGCAGCACACGCAACATAAACTTCAACAGTTTCAGCATCGCGAACATTTCTTAAAGTAACAGCCCCAAAAGCAAACTGCGTCGTCTCATCCTGATTTACCGCAAGCTCCTGCCCGCCCCAATTAATTCTAATATTTGATTTTTTAGTTGGAGGGATAATCTCAACAAGTTTTATATTATGGACTCCATCATCTGTTGAGACGGTCTTGCCAGAAGCAGAACTATCTAATGTATATAAATCATTAATTTTTTCAGCAAATTCAACAGCCCTGTCTCCGCTTGGGTACAAAGTCAAATATTTCTCAATCAGTCTGACGGCAGTCCTTTTCTTTTCATATTCGGGGCTAGTAGTCAAATCAATAGCTTTGCCTAAAGCTCTCTCGCCAAGAGTCTCTCCAATTTCCGAGTTTGCCAGTTCCCGTTCTTGACCATAAGTGTCAGCAACATTTTCGTATTCCTGTATCGCCTTCAAAATATATTGTTCATATTCGCCGTAAGTAGCATCAGTCAACACATTCTTATCAACAGACCTTACAAGCCCGAAAGAAACAGATTTCTTTTCAACATCGCCACAACCAGGACACGTCCTTTCAATAGAGTATTCTTGTTTTTTATAATCAATTCCCTTAATAATCCATTCCTCATCTGTCTTCACCAAAAATCTTTGAGAATCAACAGTATAAACTTTATTTCCAATTGCCAGAATTTCAGCAGCATTTGAAAGAAAGATTCTTTCTCTCCCGCAATTTATTTCAACGCCTGATCCAATAATATTAGCATTTACATTATTGGGCAAATTACTGTTAGCAGCAATTCCCGTCCCTGAAGGACTTACGCTTCTCCTATCAGAAGTCACATCATAAATACGCCTTACAACACACTTATTATCCAAAAACCTAGCGCCTTCATAAACATCAAAAACGTCGTCGTCAACTTGTAATTTAACTATCGGCCTGGAAGAAACAAAATCACTATAGCTAAATTGCAAAGCAGTCTGGCAATACGAGCCAGGCAAATAAACTTGCTGAGTCTGCTGATTGCCTTGTCTGCTAAGTGCGATAGTATTTGTTTGTTCGTCTCCACGGTATAAAGCAATCTCAGCAGAATCGTAGTCAGATTCCAAAAGCCTCACAGAATATTTTCCTTTAAAGAAACTTTGTTTGTTTTTTGCAGTTTCCCACTCTTGAGTATTCGTCTCCCTAAGCAAAAGCTCACTAACTCCCAAACCAATAGCATTACCAGAGTAGTAGTCAACTGTCGCAGAAAGAGTGAAATTGAAAAAGTCAGGTAGCTCTTTCTCTTTAGGGTCTTTCTTTAGTACAACAACAACATAACCAATATTGCTTTCAAGAGGGCTTCCAAGTAATCTATCGCGCGTACGCAAAGCAGCGCGTGCAGGATGAAATCCTACACCAGAAACATAAGAAGGATATTTCCCGTTGAATCTCATGCTTCTAATTTGTTTTACATCAATTGCAGGATTTATCTGCAGCAAGTCAAGCTGGCAAAAAACAGGAACATTTTGTTCAGCAAGCAAGTCGCTCCGAACAACAGCAGGCTGGCACCCTAAAGGAGAAATCTGAATTAAAATATCTTGTCTAGCCTCGCATGTATCGCGATTACCCAATATGGGCCAGTAAGTATTTAGTTCATTTCCATAATAACGAGTGAATGACGCACCATAATCAACATAGCTAGCAGTTCCTCGTCGGCTGCCATAAAAATCACCAGAACCATAAGAATTGCTAGAAGCGGGATATTGGTTTCCCAAATTATTTGAATAATATCCACTAGAATAAGGTTGACCCCCAGAATAACCACTATAAGGCTGATTTCCAAAAGTACTAGGAGCATACGGATTGCTATGGCTACTAGATCCAAAAGGGTCTCCATAATAGTTACCAAATCCAGAAGAAGTTCCATAATATTCAGGAGTCTGGGCCAAAACAACTTGCAACAAAGCAACAGCTGCGAAAAACAAAATTCCAACAACAAAAATCAATCGCTTACTCATGTAAACTCCAGTTGCACGCCAAGCGTGTCAAACACTTCATAATTATACTGCAGCTGCTCAAGCGACGTTGGCCGCGGAAGCTCGCTCACATCAATCGTAACTTTTCCTGAAGCGAGCTCGCTCTCTAAAATATAACTCGTCGTCTTCCCGCCCCCGCGTAAAGCATAATCAATCTTCACAGCTGGAATTTCAACATCAATACATTCTTCTTTTGTGCTTCCGAAAATTCCAGCAAGTCCCCCACGGCTAATTTTAAAGCACTCTGTTTTCCTAGTAGCAGGAATAACAACATTTGAATTCCCGTAAACAAAAACACTAATATCATACAGTCCATCTTTCAAATCAACAGTTTTTGATTCTGGCAAAATCGCGCTTACAGAGTAGCCATCTCCCCCAGTAAAATGAACAACAGCAGTCATATTGCCAACAGTTTGCCCAGCCATTCTCAAATTAACTTCAACAGGATACTCTTTCTGCAATATTATTTCTCCAAGTGTCTCGCTGTTTGAAGAAAATCCAATTTTAGATTCAGCGTATCCGTCAGCCCGCGCAATCAACTGCCCATTCAAGCAAATAGGAATCTTCGTCTGCAAAATAGCGTTCTCTCCAGAAATCTTAGTCTTTCCAAGTCCGCAGAAACTATCAAAACAGCTGTAAGTAATATCTGCCTCAACAGGATTCAACTGTGTATCGTATGTCTGCACAGTCGCATCTCCATCTGCAAAAGCGCAAACATCAATCTCCTCTTCCTCAATCAAATCCTCAAGAACAGCATCGCGCGGCAAATTATTATCTATAATAACAACCATCGGAAACTGGAAATTCTCAAAACCATCTCCAATTTGCACAAGAACTGGAAAAGTCACATCATAAATAAAATGATAGGGCACGTAGCAGAATCCCATGACGCCCAGCCCTTCCTGTGTACCAACTGGTTCAGCAATCATGACAGCCTGGCTCGCAGGTGTAATCTCAATCTTGCTCGGAAATTGCTCCGGCAAATACATCAACTGAACAGGCTCATCAACTTGAGCATTAACAGTAAAGTACTTATCATCAACTTCATCCTCTCGCGAAAACTGCCCTTCAAAGCGAACAGCAGCTATATTCGCAGACAAAGCATCTTTAATTTCCTTAACAACATCGGGCGTCTTCCAAATTTTAGGAGCGCACTGCACTTCAACACCATCAACAGGCGCGTAAGTCTGCATCACATCCAGCGCATAATTCTCCAAAAACACGTAATTCTTCTCAGCACTGTAAATATCAATCGCAGCATCGTATAAATTCTTCAGTTTGCTATCAACAAAAACCCCGTGGCTGCTCCTCCGCGCGCTCCTGTCTTCTTTGTAAACTGCAAGCGAAGCGTCAACGCTAACAGCAACAAGAGAATCCTCAATCAAAACATCAACCTCCGGCTCGTCCTTGTCAATAAAAAATCCCTGCTCTGAAAATTGCGAAAAGTCACATTCATTTAGTCGTTCCGCAACATAAATCCCAATCTCTTTTTCCATATCAGAAACCGTCGGCACATTTTCAATTATCAAATTACTTCCAGAAACTCCAAACCAATATGGAATTGGGTTTCCCAAAAAGAACAAATGAGATGAGAAAGGATTATAGTCATTCCCTGGCAAAACTTCTCCAGCATCAATCCGTCCGCCCTGCGACTCAAGCAGTCTTATCCCATTTTCAGTTTCCTCCTTTATGCACTGCTCATATCTCTCGTAAATCGGAGCAAACTCAGGTGAAATCTTCTCGCCAAACAAAGAGTCTTTGAAAACAAAAAACAAAACAATAACTCCAACGATAACAATAGCTACGATCACAAACAGCGTAACCTGTCCGCGCCTACCCTTATCCAGCATGCTTCCTCCCTTTTGAAACCTTCTCGCGCACAAGCGCCAACAGCTCGCTGTTGATATCCTTCTCAATCAATTCCTTAAACCTCTCCCACAACTTCTCGTCTTCAATAAGCAAAAGGTACTTCTTCAAATTATAGCAATCTCCTCTGCCATCATAAAATTCAGCAATATATAAATCTTGCTTATTAAATAACTAAATAACTTACTTAGTAAGTAATAAAAAATAATATAAATGATACTAGATTATAATAATAGTGAAAGCTAAAACAATAATAATCACTTTATTGATAATCATTATTTTAATACTGATCTTCTTCCCAAAACCATGGATAAAAGGAGGATTTGGGGGAAAGACTATTGGGCCAGGAGTAGCCGTATATACGGAAGAAAGTAGTTGTTTAGGATTCAAACAATCTTATTACCCTAGAGGCTGCTCTGACTGTAACACAATCAACAACTGTTACGGAATAACTTACGCAAAAAAATGTTATATTAAAACATATTTAAATGATATCATTTCCAAAGATATAACTACCTGTGAATAAAAGATTCTAAATAATAAATGGCCCTGCGCAGAATCGAACTGCGAAATGCTCCACGTCAAAGAGCCGGTTGAACCATTAGCCTACGGGGCCCATCTGCAATTTGCAACAAGATTAGCTTTTTAAACATAATCACCTTCATAAAGAAATGGAAAAGGGGCAAAAAGTTGAGGTCGGCGAGCACAAGTTCTGTCCTGTCTGCGGCACAAAATTAAAGCTCACAGACACTTTCTGCGTAAGATGTGGCTATTCCTTCGCGGTTAGAGCAGAAAAAAACAAAAAGAAAAAAGTCAAGCTGCGCAACGCACTAATAATAATTGTCATTCTCGCCATAATGTACTTCGGTCTGCGTTATGCTAATGGCCAAACGCTCTTTCCTCGTTCCCTAGCAGACGCAGTAAGAACCATCTGGCCCAACTGATAAATCCATTCTTAAAACCTTAAATACAAACTAGTTTTCAAAAAGCTGCCCGCCAAAGAATTATTAATTAATTAAAAAGCAAATAAATGATCCTTCATAAAAAATATTATTAATTATCCCTAATAAAAAAACACAAAGACCAAACCTTTAAAAACCAAATATTCTGAAGAGAATTGCAACGACCTAGTATTCACCTGGCCGAATACTCGCGAGCGCAATAAATCTGCCAGAATAACATGAAATTACCCGAAAAAACAAACAGATTTTGCCCTTATTGCAAAAAGCAAACACCACAAACAATTAGCGTAGCAAAGCAAAGGTCACGTTCAGCAACTCATCCTCTATCAAGAGGTTCTGATTTTAGAGTAAAAAAACGAGGATTCAAATCAGGATTCGGAAACCAAGGGCGCTATTCAAGACCTCCCCCAAAAAGTCAAAAAATGAAGACAAAACAAACAAAACGCCTCACAGTCATGTACACTTGCACCGTCTGCAAAAAATCAAAGGGCATAAGAAAAGGCATAAGAGTTTCTAAAATTCAAATAGGAGAAAAAATAGCGAAGTAAAATGGCCGACCAACAAACAGCAAAAAAAGGAATCAAGAAAAAATTCTTTGACGTTAAAATCCCGCTAACAGCAACAAAAGTAAAACTCTATGCTCCAAATGAAGAAGCGCTCCACAACAGCATCGTCAAAATAGACATGACCAAAAATCTCAAAGGAAAAAACGTAGAATTAAGAGCAAAGGTTATCCTAAAAGAAGGCAAAATAGATAGTGAACTACTGAGTTTAATCGTCGTCCCAAGTTATATAAGAAGAATAATGCGCAGAGGCATTGATTACGTCGAAGATTCATTTGAAATGAGCTGCAAAGACGCGAAATTCAGAATCAAACCGTTCATGATTACAAGAAGCCACGTCTCACGCACAGTAAGAAATAAAATCCGCATCACAGCTCGCAAATTCCTTGAGTCACAATTAAACATAAAGAATATTACGGAAATATTCTCTGAAATAATGTCAAACAAGCTTCAAAAAAATCTCTCACTAAAAGTCAAAAAAATTTATCCTCTTGCATTCTGCGAAATCCGCTGGATTGAAGTTATTGGCCTTCCAGATAAATCGCCAAAAACAGAAAAATTTTCAGAAGATTGAAGAACTTAATCTGTGAGATAAGTAAAAGATTTTTCAACTAATGCTTGCTTATCTGGATGGACTGCAATACAATTGGTCTTGGATCCATATAAA
>JBBTAH010000121.1:0-4582 GCA_038044285.1 Nanobdellota archaeon
TCGCGGGCGATATCACAATAACATATCAAAAAGTCGGGAGCCAGCTCTCACAAACAGTAAGCGGAAGATTATCCAGCACAATCCAATAATACTCTTACACAATTACCAAAATCAGCAAAATTAAGAAACAAAAACCTCGACAAAAGAGTAATCTTTATAAATACACATATCTTCCAAATAACATTATAGTTACAGAAATAAAAAGGAGGTAAAATCATGCAACAAAAAAGAGGTCAGGCGGCTATGGAGTTTCTTATGACTTACGGCTGGGCGATTCTGGCTGCAATTGTTGCTATCGGTGTTCTTGCTTACTTCGGAGTTTTCAGTCCAGGCAAACTGGCAGGAAGCAGCGCGATTGTGAATAATCCATTTTACGCAAATTCCTGGCAAGTCACCACAGCTAATGTCAATCTTGAAATGACAAATAATGGTGGAGACACATTAGTAGTCTCACTAATTACTGTTACAGGCACAGGTGCCAGCGCTAGCGACGACTGCACAACAGGAGTCATAAGCACAACAGTAAATCCTGGAGTTCAGCAATTATTTGCAGTAGCATGCACTGGAGCTACAATGGCAGCAGGAGAAAGTTATGCAGGCAACATCCAAATAACCTACACTAAATCAGGAAGCACGCTAACACAAACTTCAACTGGAACAATAAGGTCAACAGTCCAGTAAATTAATTTATTTTTATTTTCATTATTTAACTTAGTCAAGAAGAGAAATATTCTCCAAAGAGCAATTTTATAAACCATCATTTAATTCTTAAGACAGAGATCGTGTAGCTCAGCTCGGTAGAGCACTGCTCTGATATATCAGAAATGGTTTGTAGAAAGGCAGGGGTCCCAGGTTCAAATCCTGGCACGATCATCGCGGGGATGCCGGAGTGGTCAAACGGGCTTGGCTTAGGACCAAGTAGCTTAGTGCTTACCTAGGTTCGAATCCTAGTCCCCGCATAAAAATATATAAAAACCACATTTAAAAAATAAAATTAAGTATGCTATACATACAAACATTACTCTATTAAAACAACACCTCAAATTTCACATGTCAAATATAATCTAAAATAAAAATCACTCTAATCCAAATTCAATAGTCAGCTTGTCATCCTTCACAAAATATTTTTTCATCGGCAAAGCGATCTGTAAGCTGTTGACATAAACCTTTTTCTTTCCAACAGCTTTCACTTCATAGCCAGACTCCAATTTAGAAACAAAAATATCATTAATATTTTCAACGCCTGGTGCGTTCAGCTCATAAACTACCTTATCGCTGAATCTTCTAACATTAATTCTTGCTTCTCCGCGCGGCAGGCTTTTCATTCGCTCCTTCTGCTCGTCGGTAATTACACGAGGCTGCTGCTCCTGTTTCTGTTGCGGCTTGCCAATCATACGCGGCCCCAGTTTAATCTGAATTCCGTTAGGTAAACGCGTGATTTCCGGCTTGGCATCGCCAAAATCAACATTTTCTGCTCCCATATGTCTAAACTGATGCTCCATCATTTTCATGACTTGCGCAAAAATCGCATTAAAATCCCCAGGTAAGCCCATAGCTCCACCACCAAGCAACGGTGCTCCTAAAACAGAATCATTTTTCCCAAGCATCCCAAATTCGCGCATGTCAGCTTCAGGATTTCTCAAATCAAGCCCGCAAAAAGGGCAAAAGCTAAAATCGTCTTTCAATTTCCCATCACATCGCTTGCATTTTACACTTGAAAACATTCAGGATTAAGCACATCCCTCCTTTTAAAAGTTTACCATAACTGCAAAAATTGCATTATTCGGGTAAATCAAGGAGTCTTATGACTACTAAAATAAAAAAATAACTATTTCTTCCCTGCCTTGTTCATCAAATGCGGCTGCCAATGCGACATCTGTTTGTTCCAAACAATCATTGAATGAATCGTCTTAACAGGATGAATCAAATCAAGATGCAGTCCTTTTATTTTTTCAAAAGAGCGACTCTCTTTCAACTGTGGCAAAAAATAGAGCGACGCAAAAATCATCAGTACAGAAGATAAAACAAAAACAAAAAACAAAGGCCTCATGAAATTAATCGGCACATACTCAACTAAAAATCCTCCAATAAAACTCCCTCCTAAAATTCCAAAGCCAGTCAGTAAAGCAGAATACGAAAAGCAAATCCCTCTTTTTTCCTTTGAAGTTGAATCATAAGAAAAGTCAGTAGTTCCGATAACAAAAGCAGCATTCGCGAGCCCAGAGACAAGTCCAGGAATCAAAGCCAGAGCAATCGGATGCTTCAAAAATATCCAAAGCAAAGGCACTAATGGAAACAAAAACGCTCCGATTGAAATGAGTTTAATATTTCCATACCTGTCAGAAAACTTCCCAGCCAAAGGCGAAAAAATTAAATAAAATATCGTCGAGCTCAAAGAAATAAAAGTATAAGTTGTATAATCAAACTTCAAATCTTCAAGCATGTAAACAGCAAAAAACGGCGCAGAAATCATAATCGCAAAATTAAAAATTGCCTGGTAAACAGTAAACTTGCCGTAGTTGTCATATCTTTTCAAAAAACCAGCAAAAGAAAAAGAAAATTTCTTCTTTGCGCGAAACTGTGGATTAAATACTTTTGAAGTATAATGCGCAGACATCAGCCTGAAAAATATGGCCACTCCAAAAAGAATAGAAAACCCAAGCAAAACATATCCTTTTGTCTTAAACAAATCAAGCAAAAAACCAGTAATTAAAAATGTAATAAGCCCAACAATTCCAGTCACTTTTCCTCTATTCGCAAAAAATTCACCTTTTCTCTCCGAGGGAATTAAATCTCCAAGCCAAGAAAGAAAAGAAACATATCCAATTCCAAAAATAAATGGAATCGCAAGTCCCCACAATAAAATCATAATCCACGGCAAAGCCGGAACAAGGGCGCCTTTCCAAAACAAATAAGCCACAAGAATCATCGGCACTTGTAAAATTGCAATCCAGATTTTTACATTAATCAATAATTTCTTGCGGGAGTGCCTCTCCATCATCTTGCTCCCGGTAATCTCGCCGACAGGATCAGCCAGCCCGTTCAACGAGCTTAAAAGCCCGACATGAAAACTATTTCCCCCAACAGCAAGCATGAATGGCGTCAAAAACCCGCTCGACATATTCACAGCAACAGACTGCGCACACCCCTCGGCAAGGCTCGTCCTCAAAGCGTGCTCTTTAGAATGCTTCAAATATTCAGATTCATTAACTTCCAAACTCACCTCTTTTTTCTCGCTCATCACAGCTAACAGTTGTTAAAAACATTAATAAACATTATGAACTCGTTACTCCGCAGCGAGCAGGCCCGTAGCTGAAAGCGAGGAGCCGCGCAGCAAGAGAGGAACGAGACAATACAAACATGGAAGGAACCTACGACGAAAGGCACGACACAGCGTATATTTATCTGTCACCAAGGAGCGAAGATAGAAAAGTAGCAAGAACAGAACCACAAAAAGACAATATTTTATATGACTATGACAGAAACGGCAGAATAATAGGTATAGAATTCCTCAACGCAAGCTCGACCTTACATCCCTCACTCTTAGAGGAACTATCTAAATAATGGCATCATTCATCATCACAGCAAAAATTAATTAATAATCATCACTCAAATTTAGTATTATCAGAAACAGCTCCAGGAATTTCCAGCCAGTCATGTTTCTCGCGCACTTCCAAATTCTTGCGCCAAACAGCATCCAACAACCATGGATTAAAACCGTGCTTTCGTGCCCAAGCCCTAAGAGCATTCAAATCCTTCGGAAAACATTTTCCTCCAAAACCTCTGTCTCCGTCATGTCCCGGAACATCTAAATTACGACCAATGCGAGAGTCTTCCAGCACTAAACTTTTAACTAGATTATAATCAATCCCTCCAGCTTTGCAAATATCAAAAAATTCATTGGCCAAAGCAACTTGCGCAGCAAGCATGCCATTCGCCATATATTTAACCATCTCCGCCTCACGAGTACTAACATGATGATAAACAGCATTTGGAAAAACAGCACGGTAAACTTTTTCAACAATTTCTCCATCAGCCAGAGTTCTAGATCCAATAACAATTCGCGAAGTATTTCTCATGTCTTCAAGCGCAGTTTTCTCGCGTAAAAACTCAGGATTAAATGTAAGTCTCAGTTTATATTGTTCAGCAAAATTATCAGTAGTTCCAGAAACAGCAGTTGAGCGAATAACTCCAATAACATCAGAGCGCGAACGCCTAACAATTTCCAAAGCACGGACAAAATTCTGAAAAGATTCGTGCATAGGAGTATAATCTATCTCATCGTTCGGCTGCATCGGCGTTGGCAAACAAAAGAAAACAACTTCAGAATTAGCAGCAAGATTTTCTAAATGTCTCGGAGTATTCCATGGCTCCTTATGCCTTTTAGGATTGTAAAACGCGTCATATCTATAAACTTTGTGCGCTTGCTCAAAAACATCAGCAGTAGCCCCGCCAACAAAACCAACACCATAAACCCCAACATTCATAAAACAAATCAAGAAGTGCCTTTTTTAAGAATTTGTATAAAAATGGGACCGCCGGGATTCGCACCCGGGTCGCGAAGCCCCGAACCTCGAAGGCT
>JBBTAH010000122.1:0-8183 GCA_038044285.1 Nanobdellota archaeon
TAAGAATTAATTACTTTGATAGATAATTATTAATAGTCTTTTTATTGATGCAGAACATGAAAATTGGAATTGATATTGATGGAACTGTAACTGAAATTATTGCTCCTCTTGTTGGATTTTTGCGTGAGCGAGGTTTTGTTGTGCCTTCCTACGAAGATACTGCCGATTATGATTTGACTAAATTGTGGGGGTGCTCAAAAGATGAGCTGGTTCGCAGAGTTTTTGAGTTTTATAAATCTGAAGAGTTTCGCCGGCTACAGCCTATTTCTGGTGTGCGAGAGGCATTTGCTCTTCTTTTTCCTCCACACGAAGGATATTTTATTACTTCGCGGCCCGCGTTTGTGGGGCCGAGGACTATGGAATTTTTTGATGTGCATTTTGGTGGAAGACTCAAAAGTTTTTATCATCTTGGAGAATTTGGAGGAAATGGTTGCGCTGAAACGAAGGGAGCTATTGCTAAGAGGTTGAACTTGGATGTTTTTGTAGAGGATGCTTTGCATCAGGCAGAGGAGATTGCTTCTTATGGGATTCCTGTGCTTTTGATGACGCAGCCGTGGAATCGCGGCAGAACTTTGCGTGAAGGAATTGTGCGTGTTGATGGATGGAAAGAGATCGTGGATTTTGTGGAAAACTATAAAAAGTGAGTTTGTTGCGGTTTTTTGTGGAAAGAAGAAGACCTGACTTGAGTAAGCTGGCGCGAGATTATAATGGTTTTGATAATTCTTTGAAGGAGAGCGGATACTCGCGATTTGAGCGGGGAGTTATTTACACTGGTTTGGGTTTAGGGATGTTTGCGCCTGTTGCTGCTGCGCGCTATGGGCTTTTTCCTGAAGCTGGAAATGGCTGGGCTGATTTAGGTTATTGGGTTGCATCTGTTACTGTAAATATTTTGTTGAGCGCTGGTTTGAGAGGAATTCCGCTGATTTATAGCGGAGGAGCTGGGGCTCTGGGCGGAGGTGCTGTGGCTTTTGGTTTGAAGAAACTGCGCGAGAGAAGAAGGGAGAAACGTTTGCGGAAGTTGGAAAGAAAACGGAGAGATTAAATATGTATTTTTGTTTGATTTGGTATGAAATCTTTATCTTTAGGGATGAAAAAACTTCTTGAAAGAAATATTTTATTGCAATACTTTGCTTCGGGTTTAGGATGGGGGCGGTTCTTCATACCAGTTCTTGCTTTATTTTATATAGCTTCTCAGGTGACTCTTATTCAATTTTCAATTATTATGTCTGTTTTTACTCTTGCTACCTTCTTGCTTGAGATACCTACTGGAATTTTTGCAGATTTGATTGGCAAGAAAAAAACTTTGATTTTATCTAGAGCTTGTTATGTTATTGAAATAACTTTAATTGCTTTTTGTAATGGTTTTTGGCCGTTTTTGATTGCTAAAATTATAAGTGGTGTAGGTGTCAGTTTGGGCTCTGGAACCAGTAGTGCTTTTCTTTTTGATACTCTTAAAAGATTGAATAGAACTGATGAATATAAGAAAATAATGGGCGTTTCTTCTTTAATATCTAATATTTCGATGGCTTTTGTTTTTATTATAGGAGCTTATTTGTTTTCACTTAATTCTAAACTTCCAGCTTATGTATCTTTGCCATTTATTATCTCTTCATTTATTATCGGCTTTTGGCTTACGGAACCTTATCCCCACCTTATTCATAAGTCAAACAAACAACCTTTGAAGCACTTTATCGAATCTTTTGGATATTTTAAAAAAAATAGGATGCTTCAGTATTTGTCCTTGCTTACATTTGTGACTACTGGCGCTGTTTGGGTTACGCAATCATTCTCTTCAGTATATATCAAAGCTATAGCTATTCCAGTTTCGCTTATCGGAATTATAGCATTTATTACTTCTTTACTTACTGGTTACTTTTCAAAGCAGACGCATAAAATTGAGTCATATTTAGGAAATAAAAAATCTCTATTTTTTGTTCAGAGTGCCTTGATAATTGCTATTTTGGGAATGTCTTTATTGATTCCTTACATGGGGGTTTTATTCTATCTAATTATTTCTTTTGTCGCAGGCACTTCTGGAATATTGATAAGTGACTTTGCTAATTTACGTATCCCTAGCTCTCACAGAGCCACGCTTTTATCTATGAATAATATGTTTGGGTCTTTGGGAAATACTTTACTTTTTCCTTTTGTAGGTTACTTTACCGATTTGTTTTCCTTACAGACAGCTTTTGTTTTGTTTGGATTACTTGTTTTAATTTATTCCGCTTTTCTTTATTTTGTCTTTAGGAAATTCCTTAGAAACCTATAAATAACCTTTGCTTTTTTGAGAAAGATGTTTGGCGGAATTGATCCTAAGAAGATGCAGCAGATGATGAAACAGATGGGCATTAAGCAGGAGGAGGTTGATGCTTTGCGAGTTGTAATTGATAAAGTTGATGGCGGGAAAACTGTTATTGATAATCCTTCTGTTGTTAAGATAGTTATGTCTGGGCAGGAGAGCTGGCAGATTTCTGGTGAGGCGCGAGAGGAATCTGGAGATAATTTTTCTGATGAAGATGTTAAGTTAGTTATGGGGAAGACCGGGAAGTCTGAGAAAGAAGTCAGAGATGTGCTTGGGGAATGTGGCGGCGACATTGCTGAAGCGATTGTGAAGTTGAGCTGATTTTTAGTTTATATTTATTCTTGCGAAAAAGGAATAGTGCTGAAAAATAGTATCTTTTCGTGGCTGGCTTTTAGAAATCGCTTTGCTTAAATTGTATTTGTGAGTTAGTGTTATTTCTTAGTAGTTGTTAAAGCTTTTAAAGCTTTAGAAAGGTATAAAAAGACTTTTTTGTTTTAATATTCCTTATAGGTTCCGTTATATGTTATTTGACGATGTTATTAAAGAGAAGATTAGTGCCGACCACCTACTTTATGTGAGCTTGAAATACACTAAAACTTGCGATGTTATTCTTAATCTGTTGTTAAGATGGAAGATTATGATTGGACTTGCGATGGGGATTTTGATACAGAAAGCCGAAAAGAAGTGGAAGCCGGTGCCTGATGCGCCGCGGGCGAAGGTTGCGCAGCTGCGGAAAATTTATACGGACGAACCTACTGTGATGGATGCACTTGATTTGTATGAGTTTTTCAGAGACATTGAGCAGTTGGATAAGGCGCGGGAGAGCGAGTTTAGGAAGGGAGTTAATTTGAGAGTGCAGTACAAAAGCAAGACGGTGAATATAAACTTGGAGCAGTTGGGAGTTTATTCGCAAATTCTAGAAAGGTTTATAAGCTATTTGAAATAATTCAGTTTACGAGATACTATGAAGGTTATTACAATTACATCTGGAAAGGGCGGGGTTGGGAAGACCACGACGGCGATAAATCTTGGAACAGCTTTGAATTCTTTTGGCAAGGAAGTCATTATAATTGATGCGAATTTGACTACACCGAATGTTGGCTTACATCTTGGCGCGCCGATTGTGCCTGTTAATTTAAATCATGTGATGCAAGGCAAGGCAAAAGTGACTGACGCGATTTATGAGCATGAGTCTGGGACGAAGATTATTCCTTCATCTCTTTCTATAAAGGAACTGAGGAAGATAAATCCTGAAAAGCTGAAAGAGATTACGAAGAAGTTAAGGGGACTCGCTGATTTTGTGATTCTTGACTCGGCTGCTGGTTTGGGCGAAGAAGCTACTAAATCTATGGAGGCTGCTGATGAGCTGATTATTGTTACTAATCCTGAAATTACTGCTGTGACTGACGCGTTGAAAACTGTTAAACTTGCACAGGAGCTTGGGAAGTCTGTCAAAGGAGTTGTTGTTACGCGCGTTTCTGGAGACAAGAACGAGATGTCAATTTCAAATGTTCGCGAGATGTTGGACGTGCCTGTTTTGGGTGTTGTGCCTGAAGACAGAAATATTCTTGCATCTTTGAGATATAAAGATGCTGTGATACACATTTATCCTTATTCGCGATCGGCTTTGGCTTATAAGAGAATTGCGGCGAAGATGGCCGGTGTTTCTTACAAAGAGCCGAGCTTCTGGCAGAAATTGATTGGTTAATTGGTTTGATATTGATAAATAAATGTTTATTGATGTAGGATGTTTTGTTTATTAGTGAGATTAATTATTATGTTTCTTTGATTAAATTGCTGTTTTTCTTCTTCTTATTTCTCTGACTAAAAGGGTTTGCCAGCTTTCTTTTTGAGTTTCGAGGATTCTTTCGAGGTCGCGGGCACTGATTGGAACGCGTAGTCCGTCCATAACTTTTTGCACATTTGATAATCTGATTAAGTATCTTGGACCTTTTGGAGTTTCACCTAAATCTACTACGAGGCCGTTTGCTTCTGCGTATTTTTGGATTCTTTGTGGTGGCAGAGGCGCCCCTGCTTCAGAGAGGGCGCCTGACAGCTCAGTGAAAGTGATGCCTGGTTCACCATATTCTTCTTGAAACAATGTGTATCTACTTTTACTCATGCCAGTGATGAAAAAATTGGGTATTTAAGTCCTTGCTAAAGTGCTAATAGATTTTACTTCCTGGAGAGATTTCTTTTTCTGGCGCGATGAAGATGACTTCGGATTTGTTTTCTGTTGAGGCTGCGAGAATCATTCCGTTGCTTTCTATTCCTCTTAAAACGACTGGTTGGAGGTTTGCGACGAAGACTGCTTGTTTGCCTTTGAGGTCTTCTGGTTTGTAATATGGTTTTAGGCCTGCGACGATTGTTCTATTTTCTTTTTCTCCTAGATCTACTGTTAAAACGTAGAGCTTGTCAGCTTTTGGATGGTTTTCTACGAAAAGGATTTTTCCGACGCGGAGGTCGAGTTTTTCAAAATCTGGATAAGGGATTTTTGTCATATGTAACCACCATCCACAATAATTGTACTCCGTGTTATGAAGCTTGCATCATCAGAAGCCAGGAAAGTAGCAACTCTAGCTATTTCTTCAGGTTTACCAAATCTTTTTACCAATATCTTTTCTATTTCTTCTTTGATGTAATCTTTAGGTAAATCTTTATTTATATCGGTATTAATCCATCCTGGAGCTATACAATTTACTCTTATATTTGGAGCGAGCTCCTCTGCCAGATTTTTTGTCAAACTAATAACCGCTGCTTTAGAAGCATCATAATCTGCAGATTCCGGGTTAAGAGTACTTGTTCCATTTGTTGAAGATATATTGATTATTGTTCCAGAACCAATTTTTTTCATTACTTTAGCTGCATATTTAGAACATAAAAAAACCCCGTTAAAATTAACTTCAAATGTTCTTTTTACTTGCTCTAAAGTCTTTTCCATGAAGGGAATATCATAAACTATTCCTGCATTATTTACTAAGATATCTAACTTGCCAAAGTTTTCTACTATTTTTTCCATCATTCTTTTAACTTCTTGCTCATTTGAGACATCACATTTAATAGCAATGGCTTTAGAACCTAGTTTTTCAATTTCTTTTACTGTTTCTTTGGCTTTTTCATCGGATTTAACGTAATTAACTATGACTGTTGCCCCTTCTTTTGCAAATGAGAGGGCAATAGCTTTACCTATGCCTCTGCTTGAACCAGTTACTAAAGCTACTTTGTTTTTGAGTTTCATATTTTTAATAATTATAACAACTTTAAAAATTCATCTTTTATGCAATATTTATTAGTTTAGATAAGATTTTTTACATTAATTTCTGAAAGAGATTTTATTGGAATTCTTTTGCTCACTTCTAATAATTCGATTCCTAATATGTTTCCATCTTTGTCTAAATCAATTATAGTGAAATCGTCTATTTTCTTATTTTTTGCGAATTCTCCGCTACGAAATTCGATATACATTGCGTCTGCTTCTTTATCATAGGTTATTTCCATTTTGCTATATCCAGTAAATTGTGATTACCTTTATATGTGTTTCTGTTTTTTCGCAGCAAACCTCAATTGTTCCAGAGTGAAGTTTTTTCTGAAAGTAATATTTTCCATACTTTTTGTTAATTTTCTTAGGATAATTAATTATATCTATTCTTTCTTGTTCAGTTAGTTTTCTTTTTATTATTCTTGCTTTAGCATGTTCGGTGAAGATTATCTTCATTGTATCTTCTTAAACAATATCTCTGATTTATTTATTTTTGCTATTTTTAATGGTTTATCTAATTCATCTAATGATATTTTGAAATTGAATGTTTGCGCTATTTTTTCTGCTGTACTTGGCATGAATGGCCACAGTAGGATTGCTATGTTTCTAATTGCAAAGACTAATTCGTATAGGACTTTGTTGTCATGGGTTTCCCAAGGTTTTTTTGCTTGGACGTGTTCGTTTGCTTTGTCAATGTATGCGAAAATTTCATTTAATGATTTGTCTAATTCATAATTATTGAAATAGATTTGTATTCTTTTTAGCAGGTTTTTTGCTTCCAATGTTGGTTTTGTTTTTTCTATTCCATATTTTTCTGCTAATGTTGATACGCGGCTGACTAGATTGCCAAGCTTGTTTGCGAGTTCGTTGTTATGGCGATTTATGAGGGCTTTTTCGTCGAAGTCGCCGTCTTCGCCGAATACAAAATTTCTGCATATGAAGTAGCGAATTGAATCTGCTCCGTATTTTTCTACTAATGCTTTTGGCGAAATTGCGTTGCCTAATGATTTTGATATTTTTTGGCCATTGAATGTTAAGAAACCATGAATGAAAATTGTTTTTGGCATGTCGTATCCTGCTGATTTGAGGAATGCCGGCCAGTATACTGTGTGAAACCAGCCGTTGTCTTTTCCTAATAAATGCAAATCTGCTGGCCATAACTCTGCGTTTTTTCCTGCGCCAGAAATATAATTAAACAAAGCATCAAACCAAACATAAGTTATGTGTTTTTTATCTAACGGGAAAGGTATTCCCCAATTAAAACTTGTTCTTGAGATGCTTAGGTCTTTCAGACCTTCTTTTACTCGATTTACTATTTCGTTTTTTCTTTCTTTGGGCAAAATAAATTCATGGTTTTTTTTGTAATATTCAAGCAGAAATTTTTGATATCTTGATAATTTGAAGAAAAAAGATTCTTCTTTTAGCAATTCCAATTGGCGATTGTGCAGAGGGCATTTGTTGTTTACTAAATCTTTTTCAGTGTAATATGCTTCGCAGCCTATACAGTAGAGGCCTTCATAGATTCCTTTGTATATGTCTCCATTTTTGTCGCATTTTTTTATTACTTCTTGGACAAGTTTTTCGTGGTCTTTGTCTGTTGTTCTGATAAAACGATCTGGCTTAATATTTAGGGATTGCCAAGCTTCTTTGAATTTTTCGGACACTTCATCTACAAATTCCTTGGGAGATTTTCCTGCTTTTTCTGCTGATTCTTGGATTTTTTTGCCATGCTCGTCTGTTCCTGTTAGAAAAAAGGTTTTTTCTCCATTTAATTTGTGCCAGCGTGCCAGAGCGTCTGCTATGATTTTTTGGTATGCATGGCCTATGTGTGGCTCTGCATTTGGGTAGTCAATTGCTGTGGTTATGTAAAATGTTTTTGCCATGTTTTAATGGGTTAGAGAAGGTATAAAAATGTTTTATTTATTGGTTTGAGTGAGCGCCGGTGGTCTAACGGTATGACTCGAGCTTCCCAAGCTCGCTGCCCGGGTTCAACTCCCGGCCGGCGCATTTATTATTATTATTATTTGGTTATAAAATAAAAAGGCTTTTAAACCAAGGTTTTTGCTAATTGTTATGCATAAAGAACATTTACTAGAACATTGTGTTCGTTTGTATGGAGAAGCAGCTGGGCCACTGATTCACAGAGCGATGGAAGATATACACCAAAAAGATTTTTGTGTTGCGACAGGATTGCGTTTACCAGAGATTAGCATTTCAAGAGGCTGTCTTACACAGGGCCGCGTTTTCCAGCTCGCGGGAAAGGGATATGACTTAATTACCTTACCTACCCGGGGAGTTGTTGAGATATCTCCTTTGACTTATAGTGATCTTGTTAAGTATTTACCTACTGGGCGAACGCGTTCTGGACATCAGCATTGTTTTGTTGATAATCCTTTAACTGATGTGATTGATTTTTCAAGTCTTGTTTGATTAGATAAGATATTATTCTGTTAAATAGAGGAGTGCTATTTTTCTAAGGGCTGATTCAGACATGGTTTAATTGTGAACTAGAAATTTAAAAAGTCTTTTTATTTTTGGCCTTCGTGGGGCCGTGGGGTAGTTTAGTTAGCCTTCGAGGTTCGGGGCTTCGCGACCCGGGTGCGAATCCCGGCGGTCCCATTT
>JBBTAH010000123.1:0-2682 GCA_038044285.1 Nanobdellota archaeon
GCCTGTCTTTGCTGTCTGGTTATGCCGGCACTGATATTCTTGAGGGCATTTACAAGAGCTTTGCAGTACAAAAAGTGTATACTTCACCTAAGGCAAAGAAATAACATGGCTGACATAAGGCTTGTTAATTTTGTGCGTGAAGCAAGAAGAAGAGGCTTTGGAGACGATAAAATAAAGGGGGCGCTTCTTAGTAATAGCTGGCACGTTAGAGATATAAATAATGCTTTTCATGAAATAAAGTCAGAAGTCAAATCTAAAAATAGCATTACTATCTGGCTTGATACTGAAGTTCTTGATAAGCTTCAAAAGAGAGCAAAGAAGAACATGTTCACACTCCCCGAGCAGATTGAAGATATTCTTAGGAGAAGTGTAATAAATGCAAAGTCAAGCAGTTCACCAAAAGAAAAACTTGATGATATGCTTGTGGGATTGTTTTCAAGAAAAAGACGAAAGTGAGAACGCCCGTCCCGAGAATCGAACTCGGGTCCCCGCCGCGACAGGGCGGTGTACTAACCACTATACTAGACGAGCACTACAAGCTCTCTTTAGAAAAGAGACCTTCTAGGAGTTCAGAGAAACTACGATTGAAATTGTTTTTAAAGTTATCTAAATTCAAATGTGCATTTAGCAAATAAATATTTATAATGTCCGTTTTTATCTGGGCATTATGGCTGTTGAGCATAATTGCGGGCTTGTTGTTGCGAGAACTCTTCATGACGCTTATAATTTTATTGAATCTTTGCAGCACCGCGGGCGCGATGCTGTTGGAATCGCCGCTGTGGGCAATAACACAATAGATGTGCTGAAATGGGCTGGGGGTGTGAAGAGTTTTGACAATGCGGATTTGCACAGGCTTTTTACTGGAGATTATCACACTTTTATTGCACATGTAAGATATGCAACGAGCGGGAGCAAGGACGGAGATAGTTTACTTAGAAGTGCTCATCCTGTTGTTATTGGAGGAGAAGAGCACAGAAGAAACGATCATGTAATAATTAGAGGATGCGAGGCTGTTGCTGTGCATAACGGACAAGTGGCTGAAAGATATTTTGCAGGAGTTGATTTAGCTGGCCTGAAAAGTGATGGGGATAGTGAAAAATTATTGCGTCTTTATAAAAAGATTGGGATAAAGGAATTAGTTAGAAGAGTGCCTGGGGCTTATACTTTAGTTATTGCAGACAGGAGATGCAGGGACGTGATGGCTGTGCGAGACAGGACCGGAATAAGACCTGGATTTTTAGGCATTAAGGATACAAAAAATATTGCAGCTTCTGAAGATGTTGTATTCCGTGATAATGGTGGAAATACTGTGGAAGAAATGACGCCGGGAGTTGTTTATTATTTTTCTCCAGACGGGAAATACACTAAAGAAAAAATAGTTGAGCCGAATTTTAGAAGGTGTTTTTTTGAATGGAATTATATTGCAAACTCGGACTCTAATTTGAATGGAGTAAATGTGCTTGCTTTGAGGGCAAAACTTGGAGAAAAACTTGCTGAAGAATTTAATCTTGAGGGAATTGATTTTGTGACTTTTGTTCCGCGATGTCCTGAACCTGCTGCACGAAGCTATGCTGCTGTGCTCGGAATTCCGTTTATGGATGATGTTTTTTACAAGAGAAATGCCCAAAGAGCATTTCTTGGACCTGATGCTAGAGAAAGAAAAAACTCAATTGAGAAAAATCTACATTTGAAAGATGGAATGAGAAGTGTAATTGGAGGAAAAAGAATTGTTGTTATTGATGACAGTACGATAAGAGGAAATAATGCCGCCCATGTCAGGAAGTTGCTTTATGAAGATGCTGGAGTAAAAGAAGCAATTTTGTTAAATTACACTCCCCAAGTTGGGATAATTGGTGAGGATGGAATTGCCCGAGGATGTAATTTGGGAGTTGATATGCCTCCTGAAGAAAATGAGGAACATAAATTCATTGCACGCAATAGAAATGTTGAACAGATAAGTACTGAAATTGGAATGCCTGTGCGATTTATTTCTGTTGAAGGCATGCTTGATGTATTCAGAAGCTTTGGGATTTCTGAAAAAGAGCTGTGTACTTTTTGCATTGGCGGCAGGCATCCGCTTAATGATTTGGAGAGTCTTGTTTTGGGAGTGTGAGGACAAGATTTAAATATGATTTTTACTTAATCTTTTTATGAAAAAGGCGATGCGAAGCGCTGTGAAACCGGTTTACCAAATGAATTTTAGCGGTTTGAGACCTTATGCTATGGGGCACGCGCTTGGGATGATGTTCTTGCTTACAATGGTATTTTACGGGCTTTTTGTGTGGTTTGGGGATTATGACGCGACGTTCATTGTCGCGCAGTATCCGATTGCATTTGAGTTTAACGACTGGACTTTTCTTTTTGGATTAGTGCAGAGCTATGTTTTGGCTTATGTTTTTGGCTGGGTTTTTGCTAAATTTTATAATAGTGTTTAAACTGAAAGGAGGGATAATATGGTAAAAGGAAATCAGATAGTAGAGAGAAAAGGAAACCAGATAGGGGGTTGGGCATTTTTAATAGGGGTTTTGTTAGCTGTGATTTTCGGCTTGTTCTCTAATGTTGGAACAAACTGGGTCTGGGTGCTAGTTGTAATTGGATTAATTGTAGGATTCCTGAACATTACTGAGAAAGAAACTGGGTCTTTCTTGATGTCGGGAGCAGTACTGATAATAGCAAGTGCAT
>JBBTAH010000124.1:0-5829 GCA_038044285.1 Nanobdellota archaeon
TCCGTTTCAAACTCCTTGAAAAAAAAGACATAATCATAGTAATAAAAAGAATTACAGAAAATGAAAAATTAAAAATTACCGATGAGGCTCTCGAAACATTATACGAAATGAGTGAAGGCGACTGCCGCAGGGCTATCAACCTTCTCCAAGCAACATCATCAATCGCATTAGACATCAACGCAGAAATGATCAGGATGATTGCAGCATCATCAAAGCCCACAAATGTCCGCATAGTCTTGGATTACGCCTTGGCAGGAGATTTTCTAAACGCAAGAGAAAAACTCTTAGATATAATGCTTAAAGAAAGCGTCGCAGGCACAGACATCATAAAAGCAATGCAAAAAGAAATCTGGAATTTACAAGTTGAACCAGAAGTAAAAGTAAAGCTCACAGAAAAAACAGGAGAAGCTGAATTCCGTATAACTGAAGGCAGCGACGAATTCGTGCAGCTTCAAGCGCTCTTAGCTTCATTCGTCCTCGCAGGAATGAAAGAAGATATTTGATAATCACAATAGCAATAATCTTCTAAGCATTTTATCAATTTCTTTAACAAATCCTTTTTCTAAGTCGCCTATTTTGCGTTTAACTCTCCTTTTGTCTATAGCTCTTAACTGAAGAACTAAAGCAGCAGAAAAATTTTTGAGTTTGTTTTTTTCCGATGGAATAACTTCTAAAACATAAGGAAAACGCAAGGTCTGTAAATTAGTGCTGAAAGGAACAACAATAACTGTAGTTGCAGTCTCAGCCAAAACAAGTGCTGGCCTAAAACCTTGTTGCTCGTGGCCCCATGCGACGCGCGGAAATTCAATAAGCCAGATTTCACCTTTGTTCATAATTTCTCAAAATTTTCTAGAGCTTCATCGCTAAGCGCATCCCACTCAACCAACTCTTCTTGTAACCTTCTTAATTCTTCAATATTTTTCACATATAACTTTAGCGCAATAGATACAACTTCTTCCTCACTCAATCCAAGTTTTAAAGAGGCCCGTCTCACATTACTTAACGCCTCTCCAGACAATTTAATCTCCATAAAAAGCCAATACTATAACAGTTTATATAATTTGCTGATTCATTAGCTATATCCTTAAATAACTCAACAACGAAAAATAATAATGATAATTTCATTTGAAGATTTCAAAAAAGTAGAAATGTCCGTAGGAACAGTAATAGAAGCGAAAAAATTTCCAGAAGCAAAAAAGCCAGCTTATCAATTAACAATAGACTTTGGTGAAAAAGGAATAAAAAATTCAAGCGCACAAATAACAAAACTCTACAAAATTGAGCAATTAATAGGAAAACAAATAATTGCAGTAACAAATTTTCCTTCAAAACAAATAGCAAACTTCAAATCAGAATGTCTTGTGTTAGGAATAGTTGGAAAAGATAATGAAGTTGTTCTTTTGCAACCAGAAAGAAAAGTAAGTAATGGAGACGCTATAGCATGAGCTTGCAGTCATCAAGCTTCGTCGAGAAATACCGCCCTAAAACAACAAAAGAAATAATAGGCCAAGAGGCCGCAATCCTTGAAGTCCAAAACTTCCTAAAAAACTTCCCAAAAAAGAAAGGAATCATCCTTCACGGTCAATCAGGCACTGGCAAAACAACAATTGTCCACGCAATAGCAAAAGAACTAAATTTAGATATATTTGAGCTCAATTCATCGGACTTAAGAAATAGACTAAAGCTGGAAGAAATCCTAAAGCCAGCGTCGCTACAGCACAGCTTGTTCAAATCAGGAAAAATTCTTTTAATGGATGAAGTAGACGGTGTTACAGGAACAGACATCGGAGGAGTCCCAGAACTCATCAGAATTTTGGAAAAAACAGCGCATCCAATAATAATGACTGGCAACGACATCTGGGATTCAAAATTTTCCGAGCTAAGACCAAAATGCAAGCTCGTAGAACTCAAAAAATTAACAACAGAAAACGTCGTCAAAGTCCTTCACAACGTGCTTGAAAAAGAGGGAATTCAGGAAAACCAGCACTTTCTAAAACAAATAGCAATAAAATCACAAGGCGACCTAAGAGCAGCTTTAAACGATCTCCACACCTACGTCTTATCAGACCACTCAAACGTCAACTTCCTGGAAGAGCGCCACAAAGATGACACAATATTCAATATCCTCAAAAAATTATTCCAAGACCGAACTGACAACTTAAATTTATTTGACTCAACAAGAATGTCTCTTGACGAAATTCTTCTATGGATTGAAGAAAACATCCCAAGAGAATACAAAGGCAGAGCCCTTGCCAAAGCATATCTTGCGCTAGCAAACGCAGACATTTTCCGCGGCAGAATTTACCATCAGCAGTTCTGGCGTTTCCTGGTATATCAAAACATTTTCCAAAGCGCAGGAATTTCCTACGCAAAAGACAAGCCCAAAACTGGCTTTACAAAATATGAACGTCCAACAAGAATTCTAAAAATCTGGCTCAACAATCAAAAAACCCAAAAAAAGAAAACAATATCCCAAAAATACGCTCGCTACGTTCACTGCTCAACAAAAAGAGCAATGCGTGACTTCGCGCTAATCAAAAATATAATCATTAGCAATCCAGCAATAACAAAAAATCTCAATTTATCAGACGAAGAAGTTGAATTCATTAAGAGATAAACTATTTAACAGCGACAATATCTCCAACTTGAAATAACTATAAAGTTACAACAAAAACATAAATTTAAAAACTAATTACCTATAAAAATAAAATGGCAGAATTCAGATTTACACCATACGACCGATTAACGCTTTTAGATTCAAGAGGCATGGCCTTCAAATGCGCAAACGGAGATGAATATAAAGTCAACTATAGATTCCAGCTTTCAGGTCCAGGAGTCTTAAAACGGGAGGGCGAACGGCTCGTCTGGACTTTATTCTTTGGAGGTATCCCAAGATATATGAAAGAAAAAGAAATAGAAGACAGAAGAAACACAACTCTAAAAAGAATGGTAACTGGCAATGAAACAGTTCTAAAAGAGCTCATAGAATATGCAGAAAAAGCAATCTGGGAAGGAATTGAATCAGCATCGAACGAAGAAGATCAAAAAAGAAGAAAAGCAATAGCCGAAGAAGCGCTGTATGATCCTCAAAAATTCGGGCTCGTGGAACATCTTAACCGCCCAAAAGTTGGAATGCGCCTCGCAACAGGATTGGTTGTATTCAACCCATTAACTCAAAATGAAAATCTAAGGCAAAGATTAAGAACAGTAATCTCAAGAACGCCAATCGCAGAAATCTATTGCCTGCCTCCTGAAGAATCAAGACAAGAATAGTTTCTCAATCTTCTTCCAATTAACAAGATTCCACCACGCTTCAACAAATTCCGCTCGGCGATTTTGATATTTCAAATAATAACTATGTTCCCAAACATCAATAACCAAAATCGGAGTCTTCCCAACACTTAAAGGAGAATCTTGATCCTTTGTAATCATAATGTCAAGAACTTTCTGTTCTTGAGCACCTCGAAAACCAGAAGTTTTCGCAGTCTCCAATTTTTCACCATTCAAAACCAACCAACAATATCCAGAACCAAAAAGCCCAACAGCTTTGTCAGTAAACTTCTTCTTGAATTCATCAAAACTACCAAACTCTTTTTCAATTGCTCTCAGCAATTCGCCAGAACATTTCCCACTCTGAGAAGTTGGACACATAACTTCCCAGAAAATATTGTGATTAACAAAACCTCCTCCAAAATTCCTTACAGCAGTGCGAATGTCTTCAGGAACAGCATTCAAGTCAGAAAGCAATTCTTCAACACTCTTATCAAAAAGTGAAGGGTGCTTCTCCAAAGCTAAATTCAATTTATCACAATAAGTCTGATGATGCTTCCCATAATGAATCTCCACAGTGCGAGCATCCATATACGGCTCTAAAGCATCAAAAGCATAAGGCAATTTCGGAAGCACATGTTTTTGCATCTCAAACAATAAATAAAGCGATATTTAAAAATTTCCATAGAGAAGTTTGAATAAATACTAATGCAAATTTTATAACTTCTAAAACAATAAGAATTTGCATTTTCAAAATTCTCTATAGCAAAAAACCCTAAAAAACTATCTAATTCTCATGCTCGTGAATAAAAATGTAAATTATAACAGAAATAACAACAAGAGCAATAATCATCCCAATAACAAATGCCCAAAGCAAAAAGTTACCAAGAGCATAACTACCTTCCCCAGGTGAAGTCAAAACAAATTCATAAGAATACAAAGAATAAGCAAAAAAAATAAACAGGATTACAGAAACAGCTAAAATCTCTTTCAGCAACCTGCGCGACCCAGCAAACGCCTGCCTGCGAACATACCAAACCATAAAATAAAATAGAGAGCTCAATATATAAATTTCATTATTCTAAATTGGACAAGGGTAATTAACCACTTGTCCATCTTCAACAGTAGTGCATATTGCAGTCCAACTCTCAGTACATCGCCCAGCACAATTTTCAGATACAAACTGTCCATTCACAAATTCAACGCATAAATAATCCACAGGCACACAACTGCCAAGACACTGATCTGAATCAGTGCATACTTGATCAACGTCAGTATATCTCTCAAAACAACGATAATCTAAAGATTCTAGTGGCACCATAATGCCCTCTTCAAGTCTCCAAATACCGCCAACTTCCTCGCAAGCATTCTGAGAAGGAATAGCAGAGTAGTTGATATCTTGATAAGTTTCTTCATTTTGACCGTCTATAAAAGTCGGATCATCGGTATTAGACTGCACATTCAAAAAATTAAAATAAAATAATGAAGATAACACAAGAATGAAAAATATTATAAGAACAAAAAGCAACTTCATGTCATTCCAAACTATTCAAAGAGATATATAAGTATTTGCCATAACCTATTTAATACGCATAATCTACTAACAAATATGCCCTACAACATTATCTTGGGAAGAGACGCAGCAGACAAAAAGAAATTCGGCGACGCAGGCCTAGTCTATTTAGGCAAAGGTTACGTAACCATGGGCAATTATACTTCATTGTCAAATAATTTATTTCTAGATGTCGCAAGATCGCACGTAGTTTTAGTAGCTGGAAAAAGAGGCTCTGGAAAGTGTCTATATGGAGATACTTTAATTACATTAGCCAACGGTACACAGATGCCAATAAAAGATTTAGCAGAAAATAAAGAGAAAATAATCTCGCTTAATAACCAGTTAAAATTAGACTCAGCGCATAAATCTGAATTCTTCTCGAGGAAAGTTAATAGACTGCTAAAAATAAAATTAAGAAGCGGAAAAGAGATTAAATTAACTCCAGAACATCCTCTACTGACTATTAAAGGATGGGAAGAAGCACAAAAATTGCCTATTGGCAACAGAATTGCAACACCAAGGAGATTGCCTTCTTGCTTCGGTGATAAAGAAATGCCAGAACATGAAGTAAAGCTTTTAGCATATCTAATAGCAGAAGGACACACTAAAAAAGTAGTTTTATTCTCAAACAGCGATGAAAAAATAATAAATGAATTTAAAGATTCATTAAAAAAACTTGATAACACTTTAGAATTAATTAAAGAAAAAGATTGTCATTATCGGGTTTCAAGCCCGCAATGGAAGACACATATAATTCAAAAAGACAATCGTAGAGATGAAAAAGGACATTTTATAAAAGGAAGCAAAAATATTCATGAAACAAGAAGCATAAGAAAACTAATAGAAAGAGAGGAATTATTCGGGAAATTATCTACTCAAAAGTATTTATCAAATAATATAATGCAATTAAAAAAGGATAGTCTTGCGGTTTTCTTAAATAGACTATTTAGTTGTGATGGAAGCATCTACTGTAAAAAAGCAAAGCAAGGCAGGACCTGGCAAAT
>JBBTAH010000125.1:0-1426 GCA_038044285.1 Nanobdellota archaeon
GTACGAGTTGGGATGGATTGGCAAATAATTGAAAATGTCGCGTCGGTAAAACGAATTAACTTTGGGGAGAGAAAATTTTTATGAATATTATGAATATATTTAATCATAGAAAACTTGCTATTAGTTTAATCATATTGCTATTGATAATTGCTTACTTTTATCTTCAGCCTGGTTTCTATTTTGGACAAACCGTAAGAGATACAGATAGGAATTTTGAAAAATTAATCAAGAGTTTTGTATCTCAGGTTAGTAGCCAACATCTAGAATCTTATGGTAGCTATTCTTATAGCTATTCTTATCAACATAAAGATGGTAGTTGGGAGATAATTCAACCAGAAGAAGAAGGAATACCTTGGTATGCTAATTTCATTGACACTAATGGAAATCGTACCGACAAATTTTTAAACTTCCGAATTATATGGACTAATACCGATGAAATGTATTTTAGAAAACCATATCTCTTTCTAACTTCTCATCCCGGTTTCCTTCATATTTACAATATTAAAACACACCAACTGAGAACGATCGACCCTAGATCAAGTGGTTGTAACGACGAAGGTTCACATCTTACGGGCGTAGCTTATGATGATGGGATCTTATATACAGAACAATCTAAGCAGTGGTCTCTATGTGCTGGTAGTTTTAAGCGTAGGCTTAATTTAGATTTCTAAATACCGTTAGATTAGATTCTACAATTTGGCCGCCAAAGAAAAACTTGAAATTGTCAAAGTTCGGGATTTCGGTTCGTAATTTTTGGCCAAATCCCTGCTGCCTGCGGCGCGGCATCAGTCCAGCCAGAAAAAGGTTCGCGCAAAGTGTATAATTACAGCACAAAATTTTTGCACGTACTGAATGGTGGAAAATTGAAGAATTAGATTCGAGGGGTCTTCCTGTTTTCTTCTCTCACTATAAATAATAGGTGACGGAAGGAGGGCGATCATTTCAAAAATCAGGTGGTTAGCAAGAACCGTTCTTGCTTAACTAGAGAAATGCGCCTAAAAAAGAATTTGTCGCAAGGCGATGTCGCAAGAATTTTAGGAGTTCACCGAACATACGTCAGTGGGTTAGAACGAGGCGCGCGAAACCCTTCTCTCTTAACCGTTCAGAAAGTAGCAAAAGAATTAGGTATTGACCCAAAAAACTGCTATAATAATTAAGAATTAACTTTTACATGGAACCACAAAACGAAAATCCAAATACGCCGCTAGCGCAACAGCCGCCTCCACAAAACTTTTTTGAGAAAAATAAGCCGCTTACTATAGCCGGATTTGTTGTGTTAGTCATTTTGGTTATTGGCGGCTTTTATTTTTTGAATCAAAAACAGCCTCAACCTATACGCGAAACAACAAACGAAACGGCAACACAAACTCCATACACACAGCAACCAGTAATTGATCCGCCACTATCCGGTGCACCCCATGAACTT
>JBBTAH010000126.1:0-5161 GCA_038044285.1 Nanobdellota archaeon
TACCGGAGTTGTTGTTATCGGAAATACTGCTCTTCTAAACTGCTCTTCTTCGACTTTCAATGTAGATATAGAATCATCTTATATATTTGCAATGTCTATCAATGATTCTGCCGGAAATACTGTTTATAATCAAAATAGTTTTTCTGTTTCTCTTTCTCCTGGTGGCGGCGGGACTGGAGGGGGCGGAGGAGGAGGCGGAGGAGGAGGCGGCACCACAACAACAGGTTTAGTGATTAAAGATATTTATGAACTTGAAACAAGGGAATTGGAAAAATTGGAAATCGGCAGAGGAGAAAGCGAGGCCATTGCGCTTAAAGTGAAAAACATAGGAAACAAATTTTTGAACGGCTGCTTTTTATCGGCTACCGCCGGAGCTTACTCCTGGATTTCGACAAACCAAATAGAATCTTTGAGCCCGGGACAAGAAGTAGATTATGTGTTTACTGTAAATGTGCCTATTGACGCTGAACGTGGAGATTATACGACTAATTTGAATATCAACTGCAAAGAGATTTCTTTAGTGAAGGAATATTATATTTCTGTTATCGGCGGAGAATTTGAACTAATACTGTTAAGCTCTGAGAGAGTTGGCACAAAATTAAAAGTGACTTATGCTGTTGAAAACTTTGGAAGTGTGGAAAAAGAAATCTCAATTCATTACCAATTAGTTAATGACAAAGAAGATGCTGTTGCTGAAGGAGATGCTGAATCTGTGCGCGTCACGGCGGGCGGGCGCATTGAGAATAGTTTTGAATTTGAACTGCCGAAGAATTCGGTTGGGGATTACACTCTTTTTGTTGAAGCCAGCGACGGCACGGACACGAACAAATACAAGCAAGACGTAAGATTAACTGCGCGCGGAGTCACTTGGCTGGCTATTTCAGACGCAAACCTGAAGACTATTTCATGGTTTGGTATTATTGTCCTATTCTGCTCCGGGATTTATCTTGTAATTAAAATGATGAGGCGACAGATTATTTTGAGGCGTGAAGGGCAGAGCGCTGAAAGGCATTTTATTAAGATTGACTTGAGTGAATGAGAAGATATTATATATATACTTTCTTGTTATTGTTAACATGAGAAAAGAGTGGTGGTATGTTATTGCGCTTGTTGCCGTAATTCTTTTAATCATGGTTGTGTTTAAGGAGAATGTTGGTCTGGGCCCTAAAATAAATAGCAAGGTAAATAAGGTTTCTTCGGTAACACTTGCTCAACTTGCAACAGGAGAGAGCTTGGATATGCGTAAGGCAAATAACTATGTTATTGCTTCTAAATTTATGGGGAGAGATGGTGTTGGACTTAACGAATTGATTTTTGGCGATCCAACAACAAATAAAATTATTACTGGTGGTTTTGTGGAAGGAGGTGTTAGCAATGAATAAGAAAGTTTTGATTGGTTCTACACTTGCATTAGTAGCTATTTTAGGAGTTGTTATGTTTTTAGTTTCTGCACAAACTAGTCCTGGTAGCGAGGTTACTGCCCTTTTCTTTTTTGAAGCTATGCCTTTAACAATGCCTGCAAATGCAACACAAAACCTGTGCATGTCTGGTGCTCCCGCTGCCTGTATTGATACTGATGGAGGATATAATCCAGTAAATCCTTCCATGGTGGCTGCAAATGTTATCAGCATGATTGTCACTCCTAATACTTTCCCCCCAGGAACATTTAGCCTTGCCCCTGCTAATACTCCCTATCAATGTATTCAAGCATCTGAACTATGTAGCAGCACTACAGAATTATTTGAAATTGTTTGTGGTAGTAATGTTGGAATTCCTAATGCCGCTGCATTTAACGCTGCTTTTCTAGGAAATATATGGTTTACTGGTATTGGGGGAGAACCAGTTGCTTTAATGCGTGTAAATTGCGCGATATATGCTGCAAATAATCCTCAACTTGGATTGACTGGTGTGTGTTCTGCTGGTGCGTGCATCTAGGATTTATTTATTTTATTTTTCCTTAATTTTCTTAGAACTTCCACGAGCGGATTTTTTTCTGCTGGAAGTTCTTCTATGAGTTTGAGGTCTTTGTAAAAATTATCGTTCTTGTAATTTGGAGGGAGGATTTTCTTTTTTTGCTTGAAATGCCAGTCAAGCTGGGCTTTTACATATCCTTCTTTTAGAGGAGGCGTGTTTTTTTCATTCCATTCTCTGATTTTTTGAGCGATGTAGTCATTAGGATAATTTAAGGATTTTAGAAAAGTGATTAACACAAACAACCCCCTCTTTCTTCCTTCTGGAAGACCTTTGAGCAGTCGCTTGATTGAATTTGGAAACATTTCTTCTGTTACGCCAGTAAAATCTGCGACAAATTCTTCAGAGATTTTTTTGGATTTTTCTGATTTTTCATCTTGTGAAGATTTCCATAATACTGCTGACTCAAGCAAATTAGCTGCTTCGTTTGGCTTCGGAATTTTGTAAAATTCTTTTATTGTAGTTTTTAAGGGGTTTGCGTTTTTTGGAGAGAATGAGTTTAACTCTGATTTATCGACGACTATACTTGCGAGAGCAGTTTTTTCGTGAAGAGAGTAAGGCATTCTGAATAAGTGCCTCGGAGCTACTAATACTAAGTCTAAAGATGCTATTTTTTCCCCAGCTATGTCTTCTGTAAATTCTGATGCTGTTTTTGAGCGGGCTTCTTTCGTGAAAGTTATTTTTTTGTCCGATTTAAATTGATTTGTCAACGAAGATGTACCACAATTACCGCATGAAAAATATTCTTCTGAATTTATTACTTCTAAAAATCCAGAGCATAGCTCGTCGGTGCAACGAATTTTTCTTTTTGTTATTTTGTAATCTGGGCGTTCGTGTGTTATGCCGCAACGGTCGCATTTAAAAAATGTTTTTACTTTTTTCACAGCTAGCGCGCTACAATTTGGACAAGTTATTGTCAGAATATCTTTCTCTGAAAGATTCATGCGCTCTTCAATTGCTTCAAAATTAATCCCTAAAGATTTAACGTGCTTGTTATACTCTGGGCGGATGCGCATCATTAAATATTGAACGATTGCTCTTGCCCATTCCGGAAACATGTTTTTTGTTTTTTGGTTTTGAAAATTGTCTGGAAATGCTTCTGCTGGAATAATGATGTGGAAACCTTTGCTGCCGGAGAATTTAATTCCATAACTCATTATTCCTTGTTTTTCTAATTCTTCTGCCAGAAGTTCTGCGGCTATTTTTGAGTAATCTAAAAATGGAGAGTCAATGTCGATTAAAAGATCCCAGGATCTTCTTGCTTTATGCATTTCTTCTTGAGACATATCGGAATTTATTTCAAGCGGATTATGCCACAGCTCTTCTGATGCGTGGAAGGAAGTTGCTCCTTTATTCACCAAACCCATAATATCTGATGGATATTGTAAAGTATCTGGACGCTTGCCAAATGATTCAAAGTATCGTGGAACAACTTCGCGATTTTTTGCGAATTTGAATAGAACTTCCTGAACTTTGGGGTTTGAATAATATATCTTTGTTATTGCTCTCACTCTTTTTTCTTTTTCTGACTGTTCTGGCATGTTAATTCGGTGAGTGAGATGTTTATATTGTTTGTGCTTAATGTTAAATTAATTTATTGATGTTCCGGTAATGAGCAATTTGTTTATTACTATGCTTAAATTTATTAATTTGGTTATTATGTTTCTTGGTAACTTAAACGAAAGATATATATATTAATTTTTTATATCTTGTTTATGAATAAGTGGTTGGTGATTGTTATTCTTGCTGTGATTGTAGTCGCTGTTGCTGTTTGGGTTTCTAATCGTGATGAACCTGATTTGAGCCCGGCCACTGCCAAGAAAACTGTTAGGACCACGACTCCTACTACAAAAACTGCGACGCAACAACAAATTATGGGCAAGGTCCCTGTTGCTCCCGATAATAATGCTTTTAAGGTTTTTGGAGTTTCAAGATGAAGAGAAATGTTTTAATTTTGATTATTGGAGCGTTTTTGTTAATTGCTGGGGTTTTTGTTTTTGCGCAGGGAGTGATTCCTCCTGGACTAATTAGTGTATTTGGGCCTGTGCCTCTTCTTTCATGTTCTGAAAGTGATGGAGGAGCGAATATTTATGTTCAAGGATTTAATTCTGTTACATATCTTGGGCCGACTGGAACTGTGTTGAATGCTAGTGCTTGGGATTATTGTTTGAATGGGCTTTTAGTTGAAGGTGTTTGCAGTTCTTGGATAAATGCCAACTTTAACTTGAGTTTGAATATGTCTGGGTATGCTGCTATATTTAACTGCAGCGCTTCTAATACTGGGAACACAACTTATATTTGCTTGCAGGGTGCTTGCTTGCCGCAAAATTCCAGCGGTGGAGGTGGTGGAGGCGGCAACAATACTAATAGTACTAACTTAACATTACCTAATTTGATTGTTGTTAATATTAGCAGATTATCATATAATTCTACTAATGTTACTATAAACGGAACTAATGTAACTGCATATACTGTAAATGTGACAACTCGTGTTAGAAATATAGGTAATGCTCTTGCTGGAGCTTCTGTTACAAGAGTTATTATTCCGGGCTGGCCTACTCAACAGCTGGTTACTTCGGCTATTCCTATGGGCGTGACTGTTCCTGTTAGTTCTTATTATACTTCTGTTCCTGGGGGAACTGTGTGGACAGTTACTTCAACAGCAGACTCTTTAAACCAAGTTACTGAATCTAACGAAAATGATAACAGCTTGACTGTGACGCTGACTATACCCTAATTGTTTATATCTTTTTTTATACGACAATGTTTATAAGTTAAAAAGCCACGGATAATTTATGAGATTAAAACTGGAGGATCCGCGAGTGCTTGCGCATTTGATAGGAATTATTTCAGAGCTTGTGACTGAAGTTCGGATTAAGGTTACAAAAGATGGAATGAGCCTGACTGCGCTTGATCCTGCTAATGTAGCGATGGTTTATTTTAACATACCAAATGACTTATTTGCTGAATTTAATGTTGATAAGGATGAAGTTTTGGGTGTGAACTTAGATAATCTGAACGCTATAATGCGGCGATGCAAATTAGGAAGTTCTCTTATTGTTGAAAAGGATGAAAACCATCTTAAAATGACTATCAATGATAAAATAAAAAGAGAATTCTCTTTGGCGCTGATAGATGTTGAGGGCGATGACAAGCAGATGCCTGCCTGGGAATTTAAGAGCGTGATAAA
>JBBTAH010000127.1:0-2830 GCA_038044285.1 Nanobdellota archaeon
CCATCTCTCCCAAAGAAAAAGTTGGTTTAAAAAGGTTTTGTGCGCTTCATCAATCTCTTCGTTTCAATCTTACAATAGCCACACTAATCGTTGAAACAACAAAAGTTACAGCCGCAACAACGCCCCAGTCCCTCAAACCAAGCGCTTCAGTGTGGAATGCAGAACTCAAAGGTGTGTAAATCGCAGCAAGCATAGCCAAAACAGAAACAAAAACCGCAATGCCAAGCCAGCGGTTGCTCAAGACTTTTATGTGCGAATCAAGGCGCACAACATATACACGAGCTAACTCTAAAACAACAATCGTCGCAAAAGCAAGCGTTTGCGCCCGCCCAATATCATAATTTTGCAGCCCCCAAGTGAAAGCCCCGAGAACTCCCGCTGCAATCAAAACAGAAACAGCCAGTACATTAAAAGTCGTAGCACGATTCATAAGCGGCTCTCCTTTCTTGCGTGGCGGATGCTTCATGACTTCGGGAGGATAAGGGTCAACACTCAAAGCCAAAGCAGGAAGGCCATCAGTAACTAAATTAATCCACAACAACATCAAAGCAGTCATCGGCAAAGGCAGCGACAAAGCAAGCGCCAAAACAATCACGAGAACTTCAGCAATATTCGCCGACAAAAGATAATTAACAAAAGTTCTGATGTTTGAATAAATCCCTCGCCCCTCTTCAACAGCTGAAACAATAGTTGAAAAGTTATCGTCCTGCAAAACCATATCGCTTGATTCTTGTGCAACGTCCGTCCCTTTGATGCCCATCGCAATTCCAATATCTGCCTGCTTCAGCGCGGGTGCGTCATTAACTCCGTCGCCAGTCATCGCAACAACATCCCCTCGTTCTTTCAATAGCCTTATAATTTCCAGTTTGTGCTGTGGCTCAACTCTTGCAAAAATATTAGTCTCTGCAATAATTTTTCTTTTTTCAATATCTCCAAGCTGCGCGAAATGCGCACCTTCCAAGCTCTCCCCATTAAGACCTATTTCGCGCGCAACAGCAATAGCTGTTCGTATGTTATCTCCAGTAACCATAATCACGCGAATTCCCGCCTCCCGCGCGCGAGCGACATAGTTTTTTACTTCAGCTTTAGGCGGATCAATCATTCCCTGAAGCCCAACAAAAATCAGCCCATCCTCAATTTTCTCTCCTTTGTGTCGCAGCTCCTTATATGCAAAACCCAAAACACGCAGGGCTCTGTCGGCATATTCAGAATTCTTTGCAAAAATTTTCTTCTTATGTTCTGCAGTCATTCTCACAACTCTTCCGTTTAAAATAAATCTGTCACATTTATCTAAAACTCTTTCAGGCGCGCCTTTAGTATAAACAAAAAATCTCCTTCCATCTTTGTTTACGGTGCTCATCATTTTCCTGTTTGAATCAAACGGCACTTCATCGTCGCGCGCAAATTCATCGCGCAGTTTTTTATAATCAATTCCAGCCTTAGCCGCGCTCACCAGCAGTGCCGCTTCAGTTGGATCACCTGTTATTGTGACTTCGCTTTCATTCAAATGCAAAACAGCATTATTGCACAAAGCCCCAATTTTTAAGATAAGTGCGTCTCTTTCAGAAATTCCCTTTTCACCGCAAGAAATTTTTCCGTCTAACGTGTACCCTTCGCCATTCACTTCAAAATCCCTGAAGTCAGTGAATATTTTTCTGACAGTCATTTCATTTTTTGTCAGCGTGCCCGTTTTATCAGAGCATATCACAGTCGTTTCACCAAGCGTCTCAACCGACGGTAACCTCCTTATTAAAGAGCGTTTCTTTAGCATTCTTCTAACTCCAATCGCAAGAGAAATAGTCACAACCGCAGGCAATCCTTCAGGAACAGCCGCAACAGCTAGTGCAACCGCAGTCAAAAGCCATTCGCGCGCCCCAACAAGAAAATCTCCATAATTTCCAGCAAGAAACAGCCCAATTAAATCATCTTTAACAAGTCCAACAATAAAAATAATTAGAGATATAACAATCACTCCCAAACCAACAAATTTCCCAAATCTATTTAACTGTTTTTGTAGCGGCGTATCTTCGCGCGTAATATCGCTCAACAAATGTGCAATTCTCCCCAATTCAGTTTTCATTCCAGTTGCAGTTACAATAAACATTCCCCTGCCTTTAGTTACTAAAGTTCCAGAAAAAGCCATGTTTTTTTGGTCATTTATTACAGCAACTCCAGATAACTTCTCAGTGATTTTTGACGACGGGGCGCTCTCGCCAGTCAAAGAAGACTCAAGAACAGCAAGCGATCTGCTCTCAAATATTCTTCCATCCGCAGGCACCCGGTCGCCTTCTTCAAGAACAACAATGTCGCCAGGCGCGAGATATTTCGCATCAATCTCGCGCATTTCGCCGTCGCGGATAACGCGCGCCTTCAAAGAAGAAAGTCGCTTCAAGGCCTCAATAGATTTCTCGGCTCGGTACTCCTGAAAAAATCCAAAACAAGCATTCAAAATTAAAATCGCAAAAATAGTCCAAGCGTCAGTATATTCTTTCACAAAAACAGAAAGAATCAGCGCAAAAATTAAAATATAAATAATAAAGCTCTTGAACTGCCTAAGAAAAATCAGAAAAGCGCTGACGCGACTCTCACGCTTTATTTCATTCAATCCAAAATCCTTCAACCTTTCCTGCGCAACAGCTTCGGAAAGCCCGCGCTTCGCGTCAGAACCAAGTAAAGCGACAACACCCGGAACATCAGAACGATATTCATCACCCATATTATAACAAAAAAATCAAACTATAAAAATCATTAGTCTTCAGCAGACAAAGATAAATCAGCAAAACTCACAGACGTTTTTCTTTCCCTTATGTACGTGCATTTTTTTAGAAGA
>JBBTAH010000128.1:0-2525 GCA_038044285.1 Nanobdellota archaeon
CTAAAAAAGACCAAGAATATTTGAGAAGGCTAAGCGAGGCTGTTAGTGAAAGGCTTCAGAAGCAGCATGTTCCTGTAAAAGCAGAGCCTGTTTATAATCTTGTTTCTCAATCTCCTATGTATAAAGAAATTGATTTTTTAAGAAAACGTTTACCAGAGAGGATTATCTATGATTTGGTCAGTGGCGGGGTAGCGGATGCCCTGCGAGGCAGAGATCCAAATATAACTCCTAAACGAGTGGCTCGTGCTATTTATGTGGAAATTAGCGAGGATGAGAAGTATAGAAAGTATGCTAAAGAACTTGGAAAATTGCTTGGAGAGAAAAATGTGGGTGATATTGAGAGAATGGTTAAGAAAGAGCTGGAAAGGCGCAGAGGCGAGACTTCTAAGACTATTAAAACCCTTGATGAAATGGTAAGAAGAGCTGCTGTTTATTTGCCTTTTATGGTTGCTGTTGGATTTTTATTGAAAGGGTTTATTAGTGCGAGCGTTACTGGGGCTGTTATAGGAAGTGGTGGAACTGCTGATTTGAATGTATTATTCGGCATTGGGTTTTTTCTTTTAGGATTGGCTATACATCACTTTAAGAGCGGGTAGTTTTTGAGTCTTCAGGTTCTATTTTTTGGACAGAGAAAAGATCTTCTAATTGCAAATATTTGGGTGTACCGCGGATGACTAATGGGCATACTGTTGGGTTTATGTAATAAAGCTCTATGGCTTGCTTCCAAACTATTCTAAAAAATTTTACCATGCCTTCTGCAAGGGCTGTATCTACTAGGTCACCTATTTCGCCTTTTTTAATCTTGAAGAACCTAGATTTTATTGCGTTTATTGGGATAATTTGGTATTTTATGCCTGAAATGGGCAATTCTACATATGGGCCTATCACCATAGCTATATCTGTGTTATGTGGGATATTAGCTGATACTTTATATTGGCAGCCTCTTTCAACTTCGTCGTCAAAATTTCTTAATTGCTTATAAAGGCTGATAGAGCAAAATTGGACCATCTTTGTCGCGTTGCTTACTTTTCTTTATATGTTTTTGTTTATTCTTACCATTTTATGTACTAGTGAGAATCCAAGCAACTATTAAAAAGAACAGGACAACTCCAAGGATTAAAATCTCGATTGCATGGATAGTATATACTAACTTTTTATCAATCCCACTTTTGTTTTCGGTCCAAACGAATTTTATCCATTGAGGATAATCCAGAATTGGAAAACCGTAAGTCCCTTTAACCAATATCAACCTCTTATATAGACTAGATTGCTTTTTAATTATCTTATCTTTTTCCATTTTTGCTTGTTGTTTGTTTTTCATTTGTATTTTGAATCCTTAGTTAAGAGATGATTTTTATTTATTTTTTTCAGAGTCTTCAAAAACCCAGGCACGTCGTATATAATAGATTCATATTTTTTATTCTGTTTAGTTTTAATAATCAAGTAATGTCGCACTAAACTAATTTTTGTCGTAAGGTGAACTCTTTGTACCAACTTTAGGTTCTTAATGTTATTCCACTTTATGAACAGGTTATCTTGTGTTTTATCAAAGGTACCCCATTTTCTAAAAGTTAAATTGCCAATTTTTATCCCATTACTTTTCAGAAAAGACAATTTCCTTCTGAATTGCAGATATAATAGAGAGAGAGCCTAAGAAAAGCAATCCAAAGAAAATTTTTTCTACTAGTCTAGTTGAGAATAAAAATATTAGTATAAAAAGTATTGAAGGAATTGCAATTATTAAGAGCCTAAGAAGTTCTGTACTATATTTGTCTTTCCAGATTATGTCCTCTTCCCGTGTATTTGTTTTCATCATCATCTTATGCACAACTGGCATTAACGCCGCAAACACCTCCATATCCAATATTTTCTCCATGCCTATTAGGATTGCTTGCGTAATACCTTCTTCCACTTCCTCCACCGCCAGAAGATGGAGGTGGAGAGGGCAAACAGCTTTGATATGCTGGATTACATCCTCCTGAGCTTTGTGCTAGATCTATATTTCTACTTACATTTCCTTTTCTTTATATATTTATTTTACTATTTATTAATAGTTAAAAACGAAAGATTTATATACTAGTTACTATTACTAATATTATCGCTATTTTATAGTGATAATTAAAATCGGCAGTTGAGATGGCAATTTGATTGCTGTTGGCTGCCGGTTTCCGATTAAGGGAGATAATCAAGATGTCAAAAAAGAATAAGCATGATAAGAGGAGCGTTCCTGCAGGGAATGCCGTCATTAGTGTAAAGGATAAGCAATGCGCTTGGGGTATCGAGGCTCGGCTAAAGGACTGGGCGAGATCGCATGGCATTGCCGAAATTATTGCTAGGCGTGGACCTGGCTGGAAGATTCTCTATGTTGATCAAGGTGTGGTCCCTCGCGAGGTTATAGAAAAGGCGGTTGGGCACTACAGATGGACTACGGTTGAATATGGCACTAGTTAGGCGAGAAAAATGACTGATACTTACAAAGGAACATTGGCGGATATTGAAGATGACGGCAAATTACTAAGAATGGT
>JBBTAH010000129.1:0-7981 GCA_038044285.1 Nanobdellota archaeon
GACCTCTTGACAAGTTTAGCCGAGAGCAACTTGAGAAAATCGTTGAAAAATGCAATAAACTCAAATGGCGATAATTGAGATATAATTTGCATTATATGCGAAAAAGGTGTATACACATTTATCTATAAATTTAAATAGTTTGCCTATCAGAGCTAACTATGTCAGAAGATAAATCTCTAAGAGGTGAAGAACGTAAGATACTATCAACACGAGTATATCGCACCGAATTTGCCAGTTTTGCCAAGATTTGCCAACTGGAAAACAAGACCGTTAATACAAAGCTAAGGGAAATGGTTCGGACAGAAATAACTAAAAAATTTGGGGAAATTCTGGAGGTCAAAGATGAAAAAAATGCTGAACTGGATTGATGAAAAATCAGATTTATTATTTGATAAAATAAGTCATAGAGCTGAATCAAAAAAATGGAGCTCTTTGATAAAAAACGCCTGTAAGAAGCATTATGTTAAAGAGATTCTATTTCTTGAGATGTATCAAAGTATCCAAAAAGAAGTTTTGGAAGAAGTAAACTGCCCTAAATTAAACAAAGCCAATCTATCCCAAAACCAACATTTTCATCAAGTTATTCGACAGAGAGTTTATGACTTAAATCGTGAGTTTATTCTTTTAGTTAATGGAGAATTTCATAATTCTCTTTATGCCTTAACTCGTCAAATGGTTGAATTATACCTCTTACTCGTATACTGTAGAAAAGATAATCAAAAAATTAAGAATTTGCTACAGGAAGAAAAACAAACTGCCAATCTGTATTCGGTAATTGATGGACTCAAAAAAGGGAAGATAAGCATACCTTATGTTCAGAATATAGAATCAGATAAGTTTATTGAATCAGTCTATTCTTGGTATCGTCATTTTTCTAATTTTTACCATACTTCTGGAAGCAGTTTATCGCAGGCAATGTGGGTAGTTAAAAAAGATAGTCCTATTACTAGTAGGTACGTTGAAAATCCAGTACTTTCTAACGGTGATAAGTTGATGGTTTTTACGAAAAAACTACCAATTGATTCAGATCAATATCGTATTTTGATGCATCAATTTTATACCTTTTCAGATGGATGTTTGAAGGAAAATAGATTCATAGAAACAGGAGATTGGAAAAATGAGTGAAGAAACAAAAAGAACGCTTCAAATATCTATAAGATGTAAAGTTGGGGGAGTTTTAGAACCCGGCTTTTCAGGTATCGGTTTTGGAAAATACTTTTTATCTCCATTGCCTTCTGAAAATAGAGATGGATTTAATACCGAATTTCTACTAAATTTTATGGACGAATGGAAAGAAGGACAAATTGGATCAAATCCAGAAAAAGAAGGAGAGATAATTTTATCTTGGTTATCTCTAGTTTTAAGACAAAAAATTAAAAGTGTCTCTAGCAGGTTAAATAACGTACAAATACCTAATCGTAACAAAGAGTTAATTATTTTTGAATCTCCTATAAAGTTTCCAGAAGAGATTATTAGTTTATATCCTCGATTCAGATCACTTTCGTTAGATAAATTGTTGGAAAGATACTTGAGAGCATGTGAATGTTACCAAGAGTCTCTATTAATTTCTACTACCAATCCAACTATAAGTTTTTTTCTTCTAGTGGTGTGCATAGAGTGTTTATCTAGTAAAGACCAAGATTTTTATCAATATCTCATGAGCGAAATGGCTAGTAAAGATAGCATTTCTAAAGAAGAGCTTAATAAAATTAATAGAAAATTTACTGAAGAGTATGGTTTGAAAAAGAATTTTATTAAGTTTATTTTTGAAAACTATGATCTCTGGAAAAGCACATTTTCAGAAGAGGAATTTAAGAAGTTACTTTCATCAATTTATGATATTAGGTCTTCTTTTACCCATAAAGGAGAGAATCTTGAGAAATATATAACTCTAGTAGATAATACATTAAAATCAAAAAGTGTCTTTACAAAAATAAATGGAAAGTATATAGAGTTTCCAGGATTGAACTATCTAAGCAATATTGTTAGAACTGCTTTAATCAATTTTCTAGAAAAACAAACTCCTTCTGAACAGGATAATATTCCACAACTAGCCTTAAATGAAAGTCTGGTCAATTTAAAAGTAGAAGATAGTTTATCAGTAAATAAAGGAGACCCTATTTTTACAAGTCAGTTCAAACATAGAAAATGAAACAACAAAATAATCAATTAGCTATTGAATGGAAAGAAGTCGCACTTGGAGAAATTTGTAGAATAGTTTCGGGGTCTACACCTTCAACCACTAATTTAGAATACTGGGATGGGAAAATAAATTGGGTAACTCCCGCAGAACTAATTGACGGAAATAACTGGTATTATTATGAAACCCAAAGAAAGATTAGTGTCAAAGGTCTAAAATCCTGTTCTGCTGAGTTATTTCCTATTGGAACAGTTATGCTTACTTCAAGAGCTCCGATAGGAAAAGTTGCAATATCTGGGACTGAAATGTGCTCTAATCAAGGTTTTAAAAATTTAATTTGTGACAAAAATAAAGTTAATCCAGAATATATTTATTATTGGTTAAGATCAAAAAAAGAATATCTTAACTCTCTAGGACATGGTGCAACATTTAAGGAAATATCTAAAAAGATAGTCTCAAAGATAAACATACCTCTTCCATTCCATAAGGGTCATCCAGATTTAGAAACCCAAAAATCTATAGTCTCAGTTCTTGAAAAAGCCGAGAAACTTAAGACTGATGGAAAACGTACGATTGAATTGTTCGATGAATATCTTAAGAGTGTGTTTAATGAGATGTTCGTGGGGAAGAGGTTTACACTAACAAAATTAGGGGATTTGTGTAGCGAAATAACTGATGGATCGCATAGAACACCAAAGCTATTAAATGAAGGATACTCCTTTCTTACGGTTGCTAATCTAGGAGATAGTGATTTTGATTATACTGCCGTCAAAAGAATCTCAAAGGCAGAATATCTCGATTTAGTTAAAAATGGGTGTAGACCTGAAAAAGGAGATGTATTATTCTCAAAAGATGGTACTGTTGGAAAAGTTATGCGAATAAATAAAACTGAAGAAATAGTGGTGTTATCCTCAATTGCCATATTAAAACCCGATACTAAATTATTAGACTCAATTTATTTAGAATATTCCCTAAAGTCAGATGATGTATTAAGTCAAGCAATAAAGAAAAAGAGCGGTTCAGCAATAAGAAGAATAATTCTCCGACAATTAAAAAAGGTAAATATTTATGCTCCTCCTCTAAATATCCAACAAAAATTCGCTTCAATTGTTGAACATGTTGAGAAATTAAAAGAAATACAGAAACGAGAGAACGAGCGACTTAACCAAATATTTGATTCATTGATGCAGAAGGCTTTTAGAGGAGATTTGATAAAATGAAGAAAATGCTAATACCTCTAACTCTAGTTTTATTTTTAACATTTAGTGTTATGAGTTTGTCAAGCCAGGATAAAATAGACCATATAAGCGAGATAATATTTGAAGACTGTCAGGGAAATGATATATTATTTAACTCGAATTTTGCTGCTCGGGCTGAAGCATTTAGAAGACTCGCAAATAAAGAGAATGCTTCAGCTATCAATCAAGAACCCATTTATCAGAAATTGCTAGACTGGCCATATCAGGTTGAAAATATTGCTAACCAAATTGTTGAAATTGATAAAGTTCCTTGGGATGAATTATCTAGAGGTTTTTTCATGGGTGGTGGAATTAGTGGAGATAAATTTTTGGTTTGCGGAAACAACTATTTAACAATAAGTAAAGACGAATATTATTGGAACAATATAAAGATAGACACGCCTAAAGAAGAGTTCAACAGTTATTATGCACAAAATCTAGCTGACAATGGGGTTGTGATAGCTGGGGAGAATAATCAAGTAAATCAAGAAAACAAAAATATCTTAATTAATTTATTTTGGTCACAAGGTACTTTGGGAGGAGCTGTCCTAACAATTATATTCGGTGGGGCTGTGTGGGTGTTAAAAAGAATGGCTTACGATAAAATTAGAGAAAGAAAAAAAATAAGAATAGATGTTGAATTTGGGTTTACAGATCGCGATGGAAAAATTAGTGAGAATCTTCTCTTAATAACCGCTATAAATTATGGCAAGGAACCTGTCCATCTTTCATCTTTTGGTCTAAGAAGTAATGAAGGAAATCTAATAAAACTCAAAGAAATTAATTTGCCATCCGAGTTAAAGCCAGGAAAGTCACATAATGAATGGTTTAAGGTTTCTAGTCTAAAAGAGAGGAAATTTAATTTTGCTTGGTTTAAAGATGAGACAGGAAAGATTTACAAGAGCAAGAGTATAAAACATAAATTAAATAACTATTTTAAAAGTGAAAATAATAATATAGGGGTTAAAAATTAAGAATGTTACACAATGAACTAAAATCAAAAGTCCAGAAATTATGGGATAAGTTTTGGAGCGGAGGTATTAGTAATCCTCTTCAAGCAATAGAACAAATATCTTATCTAATATTTATGCGAAGGCTAGAAGATGAAGATATAAGAAAACAACAAGAAGGAACGCTTACGGGTGAGCCACAACAATCTATGTTTAAAGGGCATGAAGAATGCAAATGGTCACAATGGTCGAACTATTCAGCAGATAAGATTAGCGACCATGTACGAGATAAAGTATTTCCATTTTTGAGAAACTTAGACAAAGGAGACTCTTTTTACTCGAAATATATGAGAAACGCTAACTTTGAGATACCTACATCTTCGTTATTGATTGAAGCAGTAAGAATAATCAATGATATGCACATTAAAGAGCAAAATACAGATACTCAAGGAGACATATATGAATTTCTTTTATCAGAACTTCAAACAGCTGGAAAGAATGGTCAGTTTAGAACCCCAAGGCATATAATAAAAATGATGATCGAACTGGCAAATCCAGAGTATGGGGACAGGATATTAGACCCTGCCTGTGGAACTGCTGGATTCCTAGTTAATGCTTACGAACATATTCTTAAACAGAATACTTCTAAAGACTTAATCAAGAAAGATGAAGAAGGAAATGAATATAATTTCAAAGCCGATAAATTAAATGCCAAACAAAAACAACTTTTAGATGAAGAATCAGTTTATGGTTATGATATAGACCAGACGATGGTTAGAATAGCTTTAATGAACTTAATGATGCATGGTATCTCTAGACCAAACCTGCAACAACTCAATACACTTTCAAAAAGATATAATGAAGATAACACATACGACATAATTTTGGCAAATCCTCCTTTCAAGGGTTCTATCGATGAATCTGAAATGAGCGATAATTTCAGAATAAAGACTAAAAAAACTGAATTACTTTTCTTAGAACTAATGTACAACTCTTTAGCGAACGGTGGAAGATGTGCTGTAATTGTTCCAGATGGAGTGTTATTTGGTAATTCTAAATCTCATAAAGATGTAAGAAACCTTCTTCTTGAGAGATGTAGACTAGATGCAGTTATTTCCATGCCCTCTGGTGTGTTTAAGCCATATGCAGGAGTTTCTACAGCAGTATTGTTCTTTACAAAAGGAGAACCAACACAGAAAGTATGGTTTTATGACATGGAGCAGGATGGATATAGTTTAGATGATAAAAGAACTAAACAGCCAGATAAAAATGACATTCCCGATATTATTGAAAGCTTTAAAAAAAGAAAAGAACAGTCAAATGAAGACCGAAAGAAGAAACACTTCTTTGTTCCAATTAGTGAGATAAAAGAGAATGAATATGATTTGAGCATATCAAAATACAAGAAATACGAAGAGGAAAATATTGTTTATAGACCTAGTAAAGAGATATTACAAGAGACTTTGGGTTTAGTGGATGAAATTAAGAAAGGATTACTTGAGCTAAAAGAAAAGATTTGAAATTAAGAAAACCTACTTTTTTATAGAAGGAGATAATATTTTGTTTATGGGATTAATTGATGATAATCTAGAACCTATGGAAAAAGAATTAGAAAACCTCAATAGAGATAGAGGTGTTGTATTAAGTTTAGCTTTAGAAATTGAAGATACTTTGGAGGGAGTTATTGCATCTTATTTTGTAACAAACGACTCCATAAAGAAAAGTCTTCTTGAAATAAATTTAATCAATGAACTAACTTTTGAAAAGAAGATTCAACTTTTTAGGAAAATATGTATTCAAGAAAAAGTAGACAAATCTGAAATAGACGCACTATTTAGTTCAATAAAGTTAGTGCAGGAATGGAGAAATAAGGTAGCTCACTGGAAAACATCGGTAGATCCATATAAAAGAGAGACTTTTCTTAGAAAAAGAGAAGTTTTTGGAATGGGTAAGTTTATACAGTTAGATAAAGAGATTTTAGAAAGGTTGCATCTTGAAAAAGAAAATGCAGTTAAAGCTATTATTGATTTACACCGAATGTTTCATGGTTTGGATAAAAAATAATTTATTTCTTAAATAAACTCAAACATTCTTCCCTCAAAAATCCGCCAGATAGCTTAATTTTGTTCTTTCCACGCTTATTCATCTCTTTTGCTGGCAAATGCAACTCTTTGAAACCGAAGTCAATTGAATCTTTGAGTGTTGATCCATATACTATCTCTGAAACATTGGTTATCCAAGCCATGTAAAAACACATCGGGCAAGGTTCACAGGTAGAATATAGAGTGCAACCTGTCAAATCTCGCGTTTTGAGGCGATTTGTAGCTTTTATGAGGGCTTGTGTCTCAGCATGGTACCTTGGATCACCTCTTGGTCGTTTACCAGCTATTGAAATTACCTTATCTCCTTTAACTACAACTGCTCCAAAATGTAGCTTATGCTTTTTTGCATCTTGTATGGCAAGACGCATGAATTCCTCTTTGTGCATAATATTTAGTAATTTCTTAAGTTTAATAAGTTGCTGAATTGAGCTATCACTCCTGTCTCGACAATGCTTTTAAACTCTGGCTGACTTTTGAATGTTGTATATAACTTGTACATAAAACAGCCCACTAAAATCGCAAAACCGTATTGTTGCGGGTCTGGGCGTTTTTACTATTGAATTAGCCTAGCAAAAATCTTATAAATAGGCGATTATTTAATTATACATGAAAATCAAAAAAACTTTGCGTTCACCACGCACTAAAGTGCGTGGTTTGTCTGGTTTTTTGGATGCTCAACGTGCTCCACGACCTAAAGGTCGTGGTTTTAGCAAGCACGTTGACATTAAAAAAAGAGAAGAATCAGAAACAAGCTCAAAACCCTTAGAAAAACATCCAGAATTGCTCGAGGACAAAGAAACTTTGCATGACTTAGTCACAATGTCTCAAGAGGCAGAATCTGAGGAAAAAGAAAATACAATCGTAAAATCACAAGCAAACCCCATAAAGGAAATTAAAATCTAAAAAAATTCTCTCTCTAACGTTAGTTCTTTGAAGGCTCAAAGTGCTAATGGGCACGCCAGCATAACAGAACCTATCAAAGAGCAGACAAAAAAAGAAGAACCAAAAGCAAGTATAGAAGAAATAGAAAATGAGGAGAAAAAAGAAGGGAATTCATTGTCCAAAATAATACGAAGCATGTTTAGCCATCATCCAAAAACTACCGTTCCAATTAAAATAGAAGTAAAAGAAAAAGACAATCCTATTGAATTTGTACAAGAAAAAGAAATAAAAAGTATAGAAGAATTGCAAGAAACTCAAGTTACAGTAAACCAAGAAAAATTAAAAGGAGGCATAATAGACGCATACACTATAAAAGTTGACGGAGCTTCAGCAGACATAAGAATAGTAAAAACCGAGATAGGCACAAGATACACAATAAATATTCCCAAAATAAGTGCAGCTACAACAGCACTGATAAACGATTTAAGAGAAGAGCTCATTGCAATAACTTCCGTGAGTATGCAGGAATTAATTGATCCAAAAGCGTTCGCATCAATTAAGAAAAAATTCAAGGAAGAAGCTGTAAAACTTATAAGGAAAAAAATACCAACAATAAAAGAAGAAACAGAATCTTTTCTCGTTGGAACGCTCATGCAGGAAATGTTGGGC
>JBBTAH010000130.1:0-1356 GCA_038044285.1 Nanobdellota archaeon
AGTTTCGCTTTGTCTCCAACATAATGAAAAGAAACCTGGCTTATGACTAAATCAAAAAAATTATCTTTAAACTTCAACTCATCGCCAGCATCATAAAAATAGGGCTTCGGTAAATTATCTCTAACAATCTTCAAACCAAAGCTTTTGGCATTTTTTATAAAATCTATTTTTTCATGCATCTTCCCATCTTTCTTTTTATTAATGCCAAATAACTTAACATTCTTTTGAGGAAACAAAACTCTCAAATCAAGCAGGCATTTTCCTTCTCCAAAACCAATCTCTAAAACTCTAATTTCTTTCTCTGTGTTTAATCTTTCTTTAATAAAATTCCTGACAATTCCACTCCCAACTCTTGACTCCATCTTCCTCAAGCCACGAGAGCGATACCAAAGTCTTGATTTCATACTTCTAAACAAATTAACTTGGATATAAATCTTTCACTTCACAAATATTAAAAAACTCCCATTCTATAAAATAACATGCCAAAAGAGGATAAGTGGGACTACACTCAATCCATAAGTCGCCTCCCCTCCAAAGTAAAGCACTATTTTCTTGACGAAGCGCGCACAATGTTCCACGCGCTTTCAACAGGTACCGTTGAAATTATAGAAGACAAAAATGCTCGGAAGCGCCCAGGAAGATACGGCGAAAGATATTTCCGTGCAGTATCTACAAATCCTGCATGGTACCACAAGTTGTATTTTTCATATAAATCAGGAAGAAGACTAACAAAAAAGCAAAGAGCAGAATTAGAAAAATTAAGGATTCGTCAAGCAATGCTCCAATCAGAAAAATAAGGTAAAGTTATCAACTACTCAAAATCCAGAAAAAGAAAAAGAAGTTCTTTCAGACGCCGAGTAGAAAAAGGTCTTGATTCAATAATCCGGGAAAAAGACAGAACCCTGCCGCAAAATCCGCGAAAGCACGAACCAGGTCTTTTGCAAGCCCGTTTGAGAGAATTAGTATTTGAAAGATTAATGAGTGGTTACAGAAATTTCGAAGAATTAGTTCCTCCAATAGGAGATACGGACTTCCTCAAGTATTTCGACGACGAAGTTGAATCTGGCTCATACCGCGACCATCACAACTATTCCGGCCCAGATGAAGTAGAATCAGAGTTCCCTGAGCGCGTTGCATCAGACGAAGCGCCATTCTAAAATAAATAACCCTTCTTCCTAGAATCTAGTAAAGCATATTAATAAAAAACAATAATAATAGATGATATAAGCTAATTAATTAGAATCTTCAATATTTTTAATATCTCTAGCAAAATTCAAAACATCATGTCGAAGTGTTTGGAACACTTCGAGCATCCAAAAAACAAGCACCATTCAAACCCCACACTTTAGTGTGGGG
>JBBTAH010000131.1:0-1220 GCA_038044285.1 Nanobdellota archaeon
AAAGGCGTATTATTCCAGATAAAAATGATAATGCCGGTATAGGGGAGTTTTTTATTAAAGTTAACAACAAAGAGATTTTTGTCTCTGAGTATAATCTAGCCCCAAATCCAGCAAAAAGATCTGCTGTTATTGTAATTGAAGACTTAAAACTAAATAAAAACCGCCCAAACTTTCATAATCATAAGGCATCTTTGATAATTCTGCAATTTTTATTGAAAGTCCGGGTCGCGGCGGATTTACTTCCTAAAAAAGAAACTACCACAGATTATATTCAATTCTGTTTCGGGCACTTTAGTTCGCTAACGCTTATTTGCCTAGGGCAAAAACAAAGATCTAGGTAAATATCGCATCCAACTGACCTCTTAATTTATCATCCTCAATATCTTGATAATGATCTCTAAAATTATGGTCTGTAAATTTTCTTTTTAATCTCCTTCCTATAAACTTAAAATTAAAACCCCTTTGTACCCCATTCATACCAAAATGTTCTTCTCCTCGAGCTACTCTAAATATTTCAAAATAAACATCAATTGCTCGCTCATTACCTAATTCCAAATACCCTGCAACTACGAATGGCAATGTTAACTTTTTATCCCAGACATGATCTAAGAACTTTCTTACTTCTTCAGGATGCGATTTATCGTACCCAGTTACTCCTTCTGTTGCAACCCGTACAATTCCCGCTTCTCGAGGGGGATTATCGTCTGTTAAAATACCTAAATCAATTACGTGGTATGCTGCTTGTTGCACTAAATCGAATAAACTTTTATAGCAACCACTACCTCCAACACTTACAAATGAGTTTAGATATCTTGGTTCTCTAACTTTAAGATCGTTTCTGGTTTTTTCCAACACTTCCTTCAGATTTTCTTCTGCTTGCCTAAGAATTTCTTGAATAATTTCGTGTTCTTGTGGTAGATGCTTCATAAGGTCGCTAAGTTCTGTACTCGGATAATATTCCATGAAATGCCTATGAAAATGACCACTTGGATATGAAAGTATTACCGGGAGAAATGGTCCTGGATCTCCAATTCCTTCCCAACCAAGTAGAGCTGCAACTCTTTTAGTTAAATCACTTTTATTCTCGTAGGGAATTAATCTTTTGTTAACGTCTTCCATAATACGACTACTGCTTAGTGAATATTTAAGCTTTTCTGTTTTGTTTTTGCCCTTTATTGATTGTGTCACTGGTCGTGACGTACCCTACACCGAACTTGCTC
>JBBTAH010000132.1:0-8059 GCA_038044285.1 Nanobdellota archaeon
AATTATAGAAATATCTTTCTTATCAAGACCATGTTGAAAAAGCTTCGGCAAAACCCTACCAACATCAGCCTCTCCAAATTCTAAAGCATTCTGCAAAGCATATGCCAATATCTCGCGATTTAAATCATCCATATAAATCACAAATGCAAGAGTTATTTAAAAGTTACCAAATAAATATTGCCTTAAATTTTAGAAACAGAACAGTGAAAACTTAAATTTCCGGTGCAATAAACTATAATACTCTCTTAACTATTAAAAATAATGGTTAAATGGGTAGTTTACACCAAAGAAATGGAACCGAACGAAGCAGCAGATTTTCTCGCCGGGTTAAATCCAATAACTGAAAGATTAACAATCCCTCTAGCTGGCCAATACGCATACAGCTCAAATATTCGCGAGGTGGTATTTTTTATAGAATGTCCAGATAGAACAGTCTACGCAGGGATTGCCGTCCGCCACACACATAACGGTTCATTAAAAACTTCAAGAAACAGGATGGAACTAAGTTTCAAAGTAAGCGACAATCAGCAGTATGGCGCCCTAAGCGAAATCTTATTAAAGGAAGGATTTACAAAGAGAAACTAATATGCGCCCACCAAAAGACACAGGAGAATTAGAAATAGTATCTTTTACAAGAGGTCGCCGAATGCAGCGTCTGAAAGCATACGAGCAGGGCGAATCATTGCCGCTTGTTTGTGCAACTCTTCCAATTATAGGCACAGATGAAATAGTTGAGTTACTGCGAGGCCCGCAAAAAAGAGTAATGCGTGGAAAATGGATTTTCTTTTTATCAGAGCATCAAAAAGCATGCGATGACTCTGCTCGCTCAGCATTAGTGCGCGGATTAAAAGAAGAGATAGGTTACGCAATCAGACATGGGTTTTTTGATCCAGACGAGCAAATTGATTTGAGATATCAAAGTGCAGAATGTCAAACAACTCTGCGATGGAGAGCACACCCCTATGTGGTTCCAATAAGAAGTCTCTCAGACTTAACTCCTGACAGGGTAGAAATAATCGACATCAGGGCGCGCCCGATAGATGAAGTAATGCGTGATGTCTACAGAAAAAATTCACCGTACAGACATTTCACTCCAGAAAAATTCCTAAAAGTTCTTGAAAAACACACACGCCACATCATGGAAAATATAAACCTTAATTACTGATTTTTTTCTCAAGCTCAGCAATTCTTGCAAGAAGTTGCTCAATTTTATATTCAGTATTCTCAACTCGCCACGTTAAATTATCTGCTCCATTTTTTGTTTCAGTGACAGGAGCGAAGTTAGGTGCAGCAGCGCCGATAGCAGAAAAGTCATTCAAAAAATCAGAAACCCCATTCATTTCATTATTATTAGCTGGTTGTGAAAACGGCGGAGCAATCGGAGTAGTTACCGAAGGTCGAGTCTTAGTCAAATCAAGCAAGTCATCTCCTGGCGCAGGCGGCTCAGGCAGCTTCAACAATCCGCGTCTATGCAATTCAGGTAGGTCAAGAACATCAATACCTTCTTTTTTTAGAGAAAATCCCCATCGTTTATTAAAATAAAAGAAGTATTTATAATTATTGAATCCCCATAATTCTTATAAATATAAAATATCTTAAAAAGCAATGGACCCGAGAACTATTCAGCCTGTTTTTGTTGGCAATCCTACTCTTGAAGTTTATTGGGAAGCATGCCTTCAATTTAGAAGAGGTTATTTGGCTTGGAGAGATGGAAGTTACGAAGGAGATGCACAAGAGCTAAAATCAAGAGCAGAATTAATATTAGCGATGGGAATGGCCTCTGCAATAGGCGGCTCAAAACAGCTAGGTGCAGACTACAGAAGGATTTTCAAAGCATATGATGAAACATTTAAGCACTGCGAAATGCTAGGGCACCTATCCGGCGTGCCTGAAGAGCTTTGGCCAAGCAGGCAAAAACAAAGAAAAAGGGCATAATTAATTAAAAATTTCCTTACCACTAAGAACAAACAATTTTAAATAAACCCTTATCTATATACTCCAATAAAAGATGGCGAACATTCACGAAATTATAGCGGTAGTCAGCCCAAACACTTACTGCGATGAAGACTTGCGCGAAGATGCAATAAACTTAATCAAATCCGAAGGATACTCAAAGGCAATAGCTGCGCTTGAAGAAAAAAAGAAAAAAGAAAATAAAGAAATAATTTTAAAAACAGCAGAACTTCCTTTATACAACTACGACGATGCTAAAGCCGATGCATTTAATCTCTGGGGTATCAAATCTCCTATAGAAAAGCATGAAATAGTTTATGATTCCCCTGCAGAAGGCCTCGAACCGATTTATTTCTGGCTCCTAGATTTCATAAACGATCTTTACAAAAAAGTTGAGAAAATAACTGACAACTTTGTATCCTCTCCAGGCTCAGGTCATTTTTCAGAATTGCAAAGCAAGGCAACACAAATGCAGCAGGAAGTATCACGGACAATGGGCAACGTCAACACAGTAATCAAATCAGTGCTGAATTTAGTTTACGACCTTAAAGAGTTCAAGTTGCGGTTAAAACCTTACGAAGAATACAAAAAAGAAAATATCAGTTCGCAGGAAAAATTCAACCAGCTTCTTTCGTTGAAGCAAATCTGGCTTGATAATGTTGACATACGCAAAGGCCGGGGAAGCATTAACGCTCTAGCATCTGGCGAGCTTGATTTCGTAACATTAAGAGATGCATTCATGGCCCTCGAGTCTTCAGAGCAGATAATGAAAAATCCCGACGAGAAAGGCGCTCTTGACTTAAATGAAAGAGTCAGAAGAATCCTGCAGCAGAGAGCGCAGGAATTTTTCCAGTGGATTGAAGAATCATACCGCTCGCTTAAGCAGCGCTATGAGATTGAAAAAAATTACCTGCGCTCGCAAGTAAGTATGCTTAATTTATACACCCGCTGGGTAAAACCTTACTTAAAAGCCGCGCAGAAATTAGAGCAGAACGAAAACAAGTCGGCTGCGTTAGTCACTGCGTTCAACACTGTAATTTTTGAATTAGTCCTATTGGCAAGCGCAAAATACGACAGTGACGAAGACGTGGCCCTCGGACTTCTGCCAGAAGTCTTCAAGAAAATAAAAAAAGAGTCCCGGGAGTATTCTAAAATTTTAGTTTTAGAATTTGAATTCAGAAGCATTCCTCAAAAAGTCTCGCAGAGAGGCGACTGGGGTTTTGGTGGCAGGGCAAAAATAAAATTCACGAGCTATGCACTCAATGATCAAGAGCTCAAAGTTATAGATGAAGAACTAAAGAAAGACGATTTTAACAGCGTCATGAAATTAATTGAAGGTGCAACAACAGATAGTTTGAAACAAATAGAAAAAGACCTCAACGAAATTCTTGAAGAGGGAAAAGAAAAAAAGGAAGAAAAAGAAGATAAAAAACAAAGATTAGAAGACATAAATCCTTTCAAATCATTGTTCTCTGGATTTAAATTAAAGAAAAAAGACAAAAAAGAATGGAAGCTCGGCGAGCCGATAGAGCCAGACAGCGAATACGAAAAAGTCATGCGCTCACAGGCAGCTATAGGCGCTCGCGAAAGCTGCTTCTCAGTATTTGACATATTCAAGAAATCAAAAGGCATGCCGTCTCATGCAGATCCAACACGGCCGTTATAAATTATTACTAAACTTTTGACAATCCGAGCTTTAGCCACCCAACTACTAAAGATACTATAAATTGCAGGTAATGTCTAACAGTTGTTTTATTATTAATTATCATCTATAAATTATCAATAATAAGTTATTTTTAGTCAGTAAGTACATCAATTACCATTTTCTTTAATTAATACAAATAGCAAAATATTTTAATCTCCACATTCTTCAGCAAGCATGGCAAAAGTAAAAGAAATCAAGAAAATAACTTCACCCATTAAAGAAGTTAAACCAGAAAAAAAAGAAACACTTGAAGAAGAAGTTGAAGAATCCGCACCAGAAAGTGAAGCAGAATTTAGATTATGGAGAAGAGGAAACGCAAGCTCAACTCTCGCGCAAACAGAAGCTCCGCAGGAAACTGCTGGAAGACAAAGAATTACAGCAAAAGAAGACGAGGCAGAGATGAATTTCAGGCCATCTTACACTGGCGGTGGAAATCCATACCAATCTAACAAATACACTCCTGTCGGCGCAGCAGAAAGCGGAGCAGCAATCGCAGGCCGCGCTATGAACGAGCAGACCCTTAATCAGCAAGATAGATTTATTGGCGGGAGAGAGGTGCGCGGGGATAAATCGTCGTCAGATACCAGCTCAATGGGCCGGCCAGAAAGCGGCTCGGAGCGTGCCTACGCCGGCCAGCAAGACCAAAAAGAAAAAGAACGCAGACGACAGAGTATGTAATTAGTTGCAGGTAAGTTGTTGTCTATGGGACAAGATAAAACTTGTCTGACAAATAATGGGCGAACTTTCATGAAATTAGATGGGGCAGAGATTTACACAATCTGAAATTATAAAATTTATTTGATAATAATTATTTTACTTATTAAACACAATATCAAACCCAACAATAAACAACCTTTAAATACATCTCACACGTCGTAAAACAAAGATGGCGAACTACGAAAATTTCTACACTGGCTCAGAATATCCGTTTGAAAGACCTTACGGCGGTTTCATGCCATTGGGTTCAGCTTACCATCCGTCAGCAAAAGACATCGCATATCCATCAGACCCATTAACAGCAAATCAGCTGCAGGCAGTTTCTAAAAAAGTTTCAACAGGCACTCGCACGATTGAAGTATCAGGCTTAGGATTAACAGGTGCCGGCCCAATGAAACACCTCGCAACAATTCCTCGTCAGCACTGGAAGGAAATAGATAGGTTAAGAAAATTAACAGGAGTCGATCTAACTTTCCACGGCCCGCTAGTTGAGCCAACAGGCGCCGGCGGCAGAGAAAACTGGACAGAAGACAAAAGAAAAGAAGTAGAAACTCAGATGAAAGCAGCAGTTGAACTAGCCCAGCAGATGAACTCTGAAGACAAAACAAAAGGCATCGTGATGACCTTTCACTCAAGCAACGGCCTGCCTGAAGTAAAGCGCAGAATCAAAGTTGGAGTCAATCCAGACGGAAGCCCAAAAGAAGAAGTTGTCCAGTTTGCCGTCGTAAACGAGCGCACAGGGGAGATGGGGCAAATACCTCTCAAGCCAGAGTATTTTGAAAGAGGAGGAGAAAAATTTACAGTAAAAGAAGAGGTAGGAAAATGGCTCGACAAGCAAAACGAAGAGCGCTGGACAAACCAAATTAGCAATCTAACTTTAGACACAAACCGTTCAAGAGAAGGAATTAATGCAGCATTAATTCGTCCGCTCAAAGAAGACTTTGAAAGAGTAAAGGAAATTAAGGAAATAAGGAAAAAAGGTCTTGAAATGTATCAATACTATCTAACCGATCCCAGCAAAGCAGAACAGGAATTAAGTGAAATAAAAAATAAATATCCTGAAATGGACCCAGAGATTGTAACTAGCGCAATAAGAGATACCGTCGACAGCTTAAGCTACGCAGAAACTTGGGCGCAGCAAGCGTACTTCGGATTCAAAGAAGCATTCAATGAGGCATATCAAAAAGCCCAGCTGTCAAAGAACGCAGAAGATAAAGAAGTAATAAAAAGATTAGAAAAAGTAAAAGAAAGGCTGTTCCCAGTTGTCAAAGCATTTGATAAAGACAAAACCAAACTACTTGAATTTCAAAACGAGTTGACTAGAAGCATTCAGGAGTTGCGTTCAATAAAACCACCAGCCTTCTACCGCCCGCTTGAAGAATTCGCAATTGACAAAGCATCAGAAACTTTCTCAAATGTTGCCTTGCACGCTTACGTAAACGCAAAGAAAAACAATCTCGCTCCAGGCATAATTAGCATAGAAAATCCGCCAGTAGGAATGTCTGGTTTGACAAGAGCAGACGAAATAGCAGAGCTAATCGAAGCATCTCGCAAAAAATTTATAGATAAAGCCGTTGCTGAAAAAGTAATGTCCGAAAAAGAAGCAGAAGAAAAGTCAAAGCAAATTATAGGCGCAACTTGGGACGTCGGTCACATCAACAGCATCAGAAAATGGGGCTACGGAAAATCGGATGTTCTTAGGGAAGCAAAAACAATCGCCCCTTACGTGAAGCACATGCACATAGCTGATAATTTGGGCTTTGAGGACGCAGAGCTTCCTATCGGTATGGGCAACGTCCCAATTGATGAAATTCTCGCCTTAGATGAAAATTTCAGAAAAGCTAAGAAAGCAATTGAAACAGGCGACTGGTTTTCCAAACAAGGCGGTTTGGGAATGACCTACACGCCAGTCCGTGAAGCGTTCGCAGGTCTAACAACCCCGGTCTATTCAATGGGCCAAGCACAGCACGCAGCATATTGGAATCAAGCAATAAGCGCATACGGCGGCTACTTCGGCGGCCTCGGTCCAATCAATCCAGAAGTCCACCATTCAGTCTACGGCGGCGGCTTCGGCGGTCTCCCCTCTTACCTCGGCGGCGAAATGCCAGGAAAAGGCAGCAGCTCTTTTTCAGGAACACCGATGGAATAAAGTATTTCCGAAAAATATCCCTTTACCGTCTAAAACCAAAAAGATACTTTGAGAACTAATTTTTGTAAATTTTATCGTGATGGTCAAAATCTGAAAAGAAAACAATATTGCTTGTTTTAATAAACTTAAAAACAAGTACAAAATGCCCCACATGAGCTCGCTTAAATTCTTTCATATCATATCTTAGATTTTTATAATGTTCTATATTTGCACTATTCAAAATCTCGCTCATCTTATTTAGGAGATTTTCATAAAGTTGCCTGTCTTTTTTCTGAAGTTTTGCAAGAATTCTATCAAACTCTTTACTTGTTTTATATTCTCTTGGCATTTTAAGAAGTTTTACCTATTTTTTATCTTTTTCTTTAACTGCTCAATAGAATTAAAGGTTTCACCATAACCTTCCTCTTCAATTTTTTTTAATTTATCTAAGTAATCGGGTCTTAATTCAGGTTCTATTATATTCGCTCCGCATTCTATAACTATTTTAGCAATAGCTTCACTTTTAGTTTTTAAATTATATCTCGCTTTAACTATGTTTAGTATTTGATTCGCTTCGTTTGGAATTTTAATCATAGCTTGGACCATTTTATTGATTATATATTTAGTATATATATCTTATATACAGGAAGTATATAAATCTTTCGATTTCAGACATTATCAAAATAACGTACTTTTACCGCCTAAAGCCCCCAATCTTAACAAACTTCGTTAAAAGCCTGTTAAGTGAAATAATTTTTTGGGGCTACGGAACGATGTTTTTATAAAGAAGAATCATTTAGTTTTATATTATGGACAAACCAATCACAACTTTATTCATGCTCACTTCGGTTGATGGTAAAATTTCAACGGGAAGTAATGATAAATTAGATGTCGATAAAGATTTTCCTAAAATTAGAGGAATCAAAGAGGGCTTGAAGCAATATTATGAAATTGAGCAAACCACTGATTTGCATTCTTTTAATTCAGGAAGAGTTTTAGCAAAAGTTGGGGCAAATAAACCTCAAAAAAATCTCGTAAAATTGCCTGTCAGTTTTCTGATTATTGATAACGAGCCTCATCTTAATAAAACTGGTGTAGATAATTTCCTCAAGAAAAGCAAGAAACTTTACATTATTACCACAAATAATAATCATCCTGCTTTCAAAAGAAAAAATGCTGATAATCTGGAAATTATCTACTACAAAAACAAGATTGACTTTGTTGATTTGTTCAGAAAACTAAAATGGGATTTCGGAATTAATAAGATGACTATTCAAACAGGCGGAACATTAAACTCGATTATTTTGAGGAACAAATTGATTGATAAGATTTCTATTGTTGTTGCCCCAACTTTAATAGGTGGAAAAGATACGCCCTCTTTGATTGACGGAAAATCCTTATCTTCTGTGAAAGAATTATCACTTATTAAAGCGTTGAAATTAACCGAAGTGAAAAAACTAAATGATTCTTATCTGCATTTGAAGTATGATATTATTAATGATACCAAGATTGATTAACTCCCCAGAAAATTACTCAAGCCACGCTGCGCTCTCACT
>JBBTAH010000133.1:0-1802 GCA_038044285.1 Nanobdellota archaeon
TCCATACTTTTCTCGGCTTTTATGACCATGTCAGTCGCTTCATCCCAAATAAAAGCAGAAACCCCTCCCGCTTTTATATTATAATCGTGTATTCCTGCATTAAACCAAACTGGCGAATTGAAAACAGCCAGCTGATTCAGGCATATCGCAGCAATTTCGTCGCGCAAGGCGTCGCTCTCATCTTGCGCAAAATATTTCTGCTTCAAAGCCTGCCTTCCAATATATCGTGAAACTCTCCCAATCAATTTTTCAGGAGAATCCTCGCGTTCACCTTTCGCTTGGTCGCCCCAGAAATATTTGCTCGCAACAACTTTCAGCGCAAGCGAGCTCCAAAACTCTGGTTTTCTGACATTTTTTTGCGTAAAAACAACTTTTCCACGATCATCAGTAAACTGCACATCTTCGCTTATCCATTTTATAGGATTTCCATAAATATCAAATTCAAATGGATTCTTTCCAGTCTTGGTAAAAAATCTCTCAACCAATGAATAAGCTGGCAAATCAGAAGCCACACCCTTCGGCTCAATAGAAACCGAACGGCTAGTATATTCATACAATTCTTTTTTATTTACATCAATCATTTTCCAATCAACCCCTTTATTTCTCTCTTAAAGTCAGATATGTCCGCAAAATCTCTGTAAACAGAAGCAAACCGAATGTAAGCTACCTGGTCCACCCTTTTCAATTCCTGCGAAACGAGCTCTCCAATAACAGAACTTTTAACAGAATTTCCCTTTTTTCTTAGCTTGTCTTCAATTTTATTTACCATTTGTTCAATTGTTTCATCCTGCACAGGTCTTTTCTCGCATGCCTTCTGTATGCCCGCCAGCATTTTGACCCGATCAAAGGCCTGCCTTGAGCCGTTTTTCTTTATAACAGTCAAATCGCTCCACCCAACTCTCTCATGTGTTGAAAATCTCCGTGCACATTTCAGACACTCACGCCTCCGTCTAGTGATCGTTTCAACATCACGCTTGTCCGTTACTTTTGTCTCACCATGCAGACAAAAAGGGCATTGCATTTTTCACCTGTTTGTAACTTTTTGATTACTACAACATATTGTATTGCTATCTCAATTTCAACCCAATATGTTGTGCAACTCACCATTTAAAAAAAATCTATATTTAAACTTTTATATCTTCCACAATCACAATCACTTTCATTTTTAAATAAAAGTTCGCTTAGAGAACATTGAACTTTTATTTAGACGATTTTCAGAAAAAATCGGCGTGAATAAAAGCTCGTTTAGAAAATTATTTTTCGCGAGCAGTTCTATAAGCAGCTTCAATTTCTTTTTCCTGCTCTGCAATTCTTAAATGAAGCAAAGCAATGTGCATCTTTTCAGGAGAGACACCAGTTATTTCAAGAATCGTTGCAGCAATATTATTATTTGTGGCATCTAAAATTCTCATGACCTCTTCTGTTGATGTGGCAGAACCAGTCAAATCATTTAATGTTCGAGATGGAATATACAAATGACTTTTTTGATTTAGTATGACATCATACGCATCCGGCTCATCTCGCATATTAGCAACAAATCGTATGGATCTATCTGCTGTTTCGTATGCCGGCACTCTGCCTTCAAGATCAAATGTCATAAAGTTTCACAACCCATGTGGTTTATAATAATTATGCTAAATCATAAACCATATTACAAAGTTATTTAAACAAATTATTTTTCAATAATATATGAATCCATTGCTTAGCGATCTTTCCTCAATTACCAACATGCCACCATGGCTTTTAGCAGTTGTAATTACTTGGTCACTTTTTTGGAAAGGCCTCGCAATGTGGAAAGCCGC
>JBBTAH010000134.1:0-6276 GCA_038044285.1 Nanobdellota archaeon
TTTTGAAGATTGTTGACACTCCAGGAATTGCTACAAAAATTGATTATGAAGATTTTTTGAAGTATGGGATTGCTAAGCAGGAAGCGAAAAAACGCGCGAAGGAAGCTACGCAAGGAATTATTGAAGCAATAAAATGGCTTGATGATATGGATGCTGTAATTGTTGTGCTTGATGCTTCTGAAAATCCATATTCACAAGTTAATATTACAATAATTGGAAATTTGCTTGCGCGGAAAATCCCTGTTCTGATTGCAGCAAATAAGATAGATTTGCGCAAGGCAGATGCCAAGAAAATAGAAGCTGCTTTTCCAGAATATGATGTTGTAGGCATTTCTGCTAGGAAGTCAACAAATATGGATGAATTTTATGATGCTCTGTTTAAATTAACTAAAAGGATTTAAAATAGTGGGGCTATAAAATCATGGTGAAAAAAACAAACAAGTTCAAAGGGTTCAGTTTGCATATAATTCCTTTCTCTGAGATACGTGAGTTGACTATTGCAGAGCGCGTGAAAAAACTTCTTGATATGGTTCTTGGAAACAAGTTGATTATTTTACAGGGACGTTTGCGACCTGAAGAGGAAATTAGACTGATTGAAGATACGATGGCCCTGGTTGACCATATCAAAACTTTTAAGGGAATTGAACTTGCAGTTGTTGAACCAAACGGCGATGAAGCGGGATTCTTTCTGCGAATGCGCCGTGGAATTGCGCGCAGTTTAATTGGCGAAACAAATTCTTTGACTGTTATCGGGCCGGCGTCTATTGTAAAAGAAATTAAGAAGGATCCGAGCAAGCTTGAGGTTTTTCTGGGTTAATTGTTATAGATTTTCTATTTCAATTTTTGAAAGTATATAGATAATATTGTTTCTCCAATTTCTGTTCTCTTTCATTTGCTCTAACAACTCAAGAGCCTTTTCTTTAGATATCGTACCTGATAATACTAGCGCTGTAAGAAGATAGGTGCTGAAATAAGTTGCAATACTTTTATTTACGTGCCTTGATAGTTTTATATCGTCCGTTATTAGGGGAATAGCTTTTTCTTTAGCAAGATTATACAATTCATTGTCTGTTTCTGAGATGTACAGCCTTTTTTCTTTGACTTCAACATCAAAAATTGAGAATACTTCTTTAAATCTTAAGACTTCTTTAGCAACATTGCCATATTTGTCGTTGAATTTTGCAAATTCCTGCAGTTCTTCAATAACACTTCTAGATACAACTATTTGGCAAATCTGCAGGACCTTATCAATTAAACTAGCTATTCCGAGACTTATTAATGCAGAAGTATCAAAAACAAATTTATCTTTTGAGTCTTTTTCCATAGCCAGCCCCTTTTCTTATAGATTCTCTGGCTTTGTTTTTTATAAACTCCATTTCTTCTGCTATTTCATTTCCTACTAATTTTCCCACTTCTTCCTTGGTAATCATACTATTAGCATATAGATTGCTTAGCTCCATGAGAAGCTTATTTTTTTCCTCATGAATTTCTTTAGCTAACTTTGTTTTTACCCACTCGCCTTTGTTTACTTTAAGCAAATTTGCAATTATAGTTAAGTCTCTAAGCAATTCTTTTGATATTCTAAGGTTAAATTGTTCTGTGTCCATATAGCATTTAATAGCATTTGCTATTTAAATATTTCTATTGATTTTTGCTGGTGGTGTTTTTCTTGGTTAAGATTTAGCTTGTTTCCAGAGATTTTCAAATAATATTCTTTGAGTTTTATTTACGTTTTCATCTTGAATAGTTATTCCGACTAACTCTTTTTCCATTGAAAGAATAGCTATATTCTCACCATAAATGAAAGTTACTGTTGGAAGGTTTTTCATCCAGTCAACAAATCTTACGGAGGTAACTTTTTTTAGCTGTGGGTCATTAACTCTTAGAAAGGCTTCCTTTGATTCTTCCAAGATTGCCCTTACTCTAATCTTCAGTTCTACTCTTCTTCTTGCAAAGTTCTCAGGTAGATGCCCTAAAATTTCCTGCGACCTCTTTGCAGAACCATAAATTAATAATTCTTTTTCTTTGTACACCTCATTTAGCATGGATACCACTCCTTTTTTACCTTCATAAACTTCAACTGATGGTCTTTTTTCTATTGTTCCTATTAGTTTTTTTAGCTCTGGTAAAATTTTTTTAGCTATGCTCTCTTTTTCTTTAAGTTGCGATAATAATTCTTCTGGTGCTACGGCACTAAAATAGGACTTTTTATCTTTTTTATACGTGGATATAAGTCCTTTTTCTATCAAAGTATGCAATGTATCATACGTTGTTGGCCTTGGAATGCCAGCCAATTCGCTTATTCTTGTTACGGAGTTTCCTCTAAGCCTTAAAACTGTCAAATAAACTTTAATCTCGTTTTCTTTTAATCCAAGCGATTTTAGCTCATGTTCCATTCATTTTTTATTACAAGGAGTTATATAAATTTGTCGGTATAAACCGCCAACAAAATTATTTAAATCTATTGCTGAAACGCCTTGTATGGCTGGATTAGAAAATACAGTGCCTAAAGGAGTGGAAGTTTTGTATAGATTGGATACTCTAACAGACCTCAAAAGGCAGTTTGCAGGAGAAAGCCGTAGACCTTATCGTGAAATTCTTGCCACCGCTCGTTTGCAATGTCATCCTAAAACCCATGTGATGACTTTAGCAGAGTATATGCACTTATGGAAAAATTATTTCAAAGAAGGAGTGATTTCATGCTTTTCAGAAGAGATTAGCAAAGGCAGACCAACACCGCAAATTCCTGCTATTTTTGATCTTCCGGTGTTGGTAGATACCTACCTTACTCATTGGGAAATGGATGGACTAAACCACCATACATTAAGCGCAGAAGTTGTAGTTGGAGGAAATACTCAAAAAAGAGTTTATATCCCTCCAATTGGAAAAATCTATGAGGTCAATGAATTTGGCCTACCTTCAAAAACAGGTGGAGCAAAAAAAGAATGCAGTGAACCATTTATTCATTCTTGGTGGGCATTTTCCTTAAGTGAAATAATACAACCTAGCCGCTCCGGAATGGTGAAGACTAATTTTGATATGACTATCTTCGCAAATGGCGGTACTATGGGCTGCTTTTATGAGTTCTTAAAAGCACACTATTCGCTGGATGATCGCGAAGGTTTCTATCAAATATTATCATTCCCTGATAGAGTTTAGTCAAATATAAATATTTATTAACTTCTTACACTCGCGAAATATATGCCTAATCAATGCATTCATTGCTCTACTGTTTACGAGGATGGTGCGAGAGAGACTCTGCAGGGATGCTCGAAATGCGGGAGCAGATTTTTCTTTTACATGACTGCAGAAAAAATGCTGAAGATACAACAGGCGCGCGGTGCGCCTCTTGGAGATTTAACATCTGAAGACAAGACGCAGATTGAACAAGATGTCAGGGACATTGCGGGGATTTCAGATGTGGATGCACCAGTTATTCTGGATTTTGAGACTGTCAAGATAACTGGACCGGGAAAATATATTTTGGATGTGCCAAATTTATTCAGTCGAAAGAGGCCTTTAGTGTATAAACTTGAAGACGGGAAATATGTGATTGATATCGCCTCAACTATAAAGAAGCAGAAAGAAGACGCATAGATTATTTATAATTATACTCTAATCAACTCCTCTTGCTCGTTGATTATCTAACTGTTTATTGATAATAGATAATATTGGGTAATGTCATGGAGATTACAGAATAAATAAGTTAACCTAATTTGTTAATATTATTTAAGGTATTTGTTGTGCTAAAGCTTTAAAACATGCACGGCTTATGTGTGAGATGAAAAAGAGCGTTCAAAGCATCATCAATCAAGAAATTAAATTGCTTCTTCCTGACTCTGATGCTTTAAAAAAAGTCAAAGAGATTGCTGGGTATTTTCTAGATGCTCTTGAAAAGGAGCTTGAGAGAAAACATATTGATGCAGATGTATTCGTAGGCGGGAGTTTTGCGAAAGGGACTTTTATAAAATCTGATAAATACGATGTTGATGTTTTTGTGAGGTTTGACTGGAAATACGAGCAGTTGTCTGAATTGCTTGAGCCGATATTGATAAGAGTCGCGAAAGATAGAGGGCTGCGAGTTCAGAAAGTTCACGGAAGCAGAGATTATTTTAGAGTTATGAATGGCGACTCAAATGGATATTTTGAGGTGATTCCTGTCACGAGAATAAAAAAACCGCATGAGGAAAGAAACGTGACTGACTTAAGCTATTTTCATGTGCCTTATGTGAAAAAAAATATTAAAGGATTTGAGGACCAGGTTAGACTGGCTAAACAATTTTTCAAAGCACAAGGAGTTTATGGAGCAGAGACTTATGTTAAAGGATTTTCTGGGTATACTGTTGAACTGCTGATTATTTACTACAAGAGTTTTTTGAAAATGCTGCGCGCGCTTGTCAAGATCAAGGATGGAGAGCGCGCAGTTATTGATTTAGCAAAACATTACAAAAATAAGACCGATGTTTTTATTCAATTGAATGAGGCGAAACTCCACTCACCAATAATTTTAATTGATCCTACATATAAAGAAAGAAATGCATTGGCTGCTTTGTCGCACGAAACTTTTGCTAAATTGCAGAAGGCTGCGCGGGAATTTTTGAAACGTCCATCGCTTGAGGATTTTGTGAAGAAACCTTTGAATGTTAAGTTTTTGAGCATACACGCTTTTAGGAAAAAACTGGAATTTGTTCATTTGAGTTTGGAGACTGACAAGCAGGCAGGAGATATTGCCGGCACGAAGCTGAAAAAGTTTTCTGAAATGCTTATTGAAGAGCTTGGAATTTATTTTGATGTTCGCGAGAATTACTTTTCATATTCTGGAGAGCAGAATGCGGAGATTTATATTTTGGCAAAGTCGCGACGCGAAATTGTTAGGATTGGTCCTCCTTTAATTATGAAGAAACATGTTGCTCATTTTAAAGCTGAACATCTGAATACTTTTGTTAAAGGCAAGTTTATTCACGCGCGCATTCCTATTATTTTTAATTTGCGTTCTTACTTAGATGTGTGGCAGAAAGCGAATGAGAAGAAACTTAGAGAAATGCATATCACTGCTATGGAGATTGTGGATTAGATTCGCAAAGCACTGCTTCTAAGTCGGCGGGGGTTATGTCGGTTACTCCTCTGATAAATCTTCCAGCGAATACTCCCTTTATTGCAGTTATTCCTTTTTCATTTATTCCAGTTATCAATTTTATTACCGCCATATCTCTATACTCTCCAATTTGTGCGCGAGCTAAAAAATTCGGAAGACTGTCAGAATTAACTGCGCGCCCTATGCCATAAACTTTCTGCCCATCTTCGCCAATGAGTCTATAAATTATAACTTCTTTTTCTCCGCGATATTCTCTTTTTAATTCCGCCATATTAATTTTAATCTACTTGATCCTTTTTTGCTGTTTCATCTATCAGCCTAAGATATAAAGTTAATGTGTTTCTTAATAAGCGGAAAGTGGCTAATTCTTCTGGCGTAACGCTTCCTCTTCCTGCAAAATACGAAGCAAACTCATCCGTTTCTTTTAGTTGATATTCCTGCCTTGTTCCAATTGAGTTTATTAAAAAATTGCTTATGTAGCTTGCCGCATGCGAGAAGTCTGGATGGTCTTTTTTAGGACAATTTGGAAATTGTACAGTAAAAGACTTTCTCAATAAACCTTTTTTCTCTAGCCCTAAAATTATTTCAAGCGTTTCAGACATTTTACCTCAATAACTTTAATTCTTGACAACTTTGTCAAGCATTGTTATCAATGAATTTGCGAAGTATGGTGAGTTTACCCACAAACCTATTTCGTCTTCGGCGTTTTCAGGGTGAATCATGAAAAGCATTTCTTTTTTGTCAGTCACGTAATACTTTCCGTTTTGGTCTGATTCTTTTATTTTTAAATCGTTTCTTGATGCGAATCTGCGAATTCTATGTGCGTCGCCAGTGAGGGAAATTTTTAGTTTTACTTTTTCAGTGTCGATGTTTTTCAGCAATGAGAATATAACTCTTGATTTGTCTTCAAAGTCGTCTATTGAAGTGTGAATCAAAATTTCTTTTTCTGCTGAAGTTAACATTTCTTTTATTTTGCTTAGGATGTTTGATCTGCCTTTTATGTGGCCGGACAAGTCTTCTAATTTTATTGATGTGATGCCTTCTTTGTGAAGCTGGACAATTTCATGATAATCCTGCGTGTTTTTCAGGTCTGAGAGAGTGTTAACTTTTTCCTGCGCCTTGTTTAAGACATTTGTTTGCATTCTTTCAAGAACTGTTTTTGGTTCTACTGCAATGTATTG
>JBBTAH010000134.1:6286-20805 GCA_038044285.1 Nanobdellota archaeon
TGCCAATGATTCGAGAACGTCGTAAGTTCTTGAGCGCGGGACTCCTGACAATTCTGCTGTTTCTCCTGCTGTAACGATTCCTTTTGAAAGCAGCGCTATCCAGACTTTAGTTTCATAAATGTTTAAGTCAAAATGCTCCTTTACTTTTCTTATGACTTCTGGTTTTAGTATCATGGGGGAGCAAAAAATGAAGGGTATTTAAATGTTTTGTTTTTGTTGTAATTAGAAAGTGGTTATATGTCTGGTAATATTTACTAAATCAAGTAAGCTATCACCAGCCCAATTAAACATCCTATTGAAATGAAAGGCATGGCTGGGTAGAACTTGCCTTTTTCTGAACGATAGAACAAATACGCGAGCGCTATTGTTGCGCCGATGCTGATTATGAGCGCCTGCCACAAGCCCATTGCACGAAGAACCACGCCTGCAAGCAAAATCGGGAATACGACATCTCCTCCGCCTAAAATTGCTATATTAACTTTGATTTTTTTTGTCTTTAGCCCTTGTGCCTTTGCTTTTTTCAATGCCAGGCGGTCTTCTTTTTTCATGTAAGGCACGAAGAATCCTGAAAATAATTTCAATTTTTGAATTTGGAATTTTGCCATTTTCTGCATAAAGCCCGCATGCGAGACCGCGTACATGTCGTAAGCAGAAATTATAACTAGAAGGACGACAACTGCCCAAACATTTAGAATTGGAATGAAAACTGTCGCTATGCCTGGATAAATCAAAAGCTCTGTTAAATTGTGGACAATCATGTTTCTATGGAATATTTTTAGAATTCCGAGAGGAACTGCCAAAATAACTGCTATTAGTGCTGCGTTTGGAATTTTAATGAAAAATGCGTTGAGCGTAATTGCAATTCCTAAAATAACTACAACTGTAAACCATAAACGAAGGAAAGTTTCTGCTTTTAGCTTCATTAGTAAAAGCATCAAGACTATTGCTATCGCAAGAGCTATTACAATTGAGATTACGGACTCTTGTGGCTTGATGTCTTTTGGAGGATCTAATCCATAAGGCAAATTGTAAATTGTTTCATTTGTTACTTCGCCTGTTGTTTGATTAACGACCTGTTTTATTTCTGGCAAGTAAGCGTTGGCGACGTAAATACCTATTAACTGCGTTATGAAAAACATTGACAGAAGGATTATTGTTATTTTTGCTGTGTGCTTCATATGGACCTATTTTTAATATAAATTGTAATGATAGTATATAAATAATAGTACTTTATTTATGATTAAAGACCGCTTCACTGAGATTTTTCCACATTTGATTTTGGTGTTGTCCAATGAAATTAAAACCTGTCTTTACTTTTTGAGGATCTTTTTCCCATAAATCTTTTAAGTTAAGGTATTCTTCTACCATCTCATAATGTTGTACCTTTTTATGTACTTCAAAAAACAACAGGCCTCTGCTTGTTATTCCTATACTCTGTGCCAAGGATAACAAGTCTGCATAGTCCACATTATCTAATCTCTCGTAGGCTGCAAAAGCGATTACTTTTCCATCCCAGTCTGTATTGGCTAACCATTGTAAATGTTTTCGGTTAAACTCCTTAGCAAAGGGTAAATAAGTTGTTTGATTTACTACTTCATCAATTAAATTAACACCCAAGGCACTTGCGAATTCAAAGTATAATTGTTCATGAGATTTTTTATCCCCTCCAAATTCTTCAGAAATATTTCCTAGAATGGCCTGTTTTGCTTCTTTCGTTGGAGCATGATTGGCCATGAACCACAAAAAATCATGAAAATGCCCCCTTAAATGATAAAATAATTTTACAAAATATTGTTTTTGTGCATCTGTCCAGTTTTTGACCTCTTCTAATTTAAACAAAGAGATTTTGATATGCTCTGCTCTTTGTTGTTGATCCCATTCTTTCAGAAATTCACTTAATGATCCCATATCAAAAAATAGAGTCAAGGGTTTAATAAATTTACTAAGTCGAAAAACTATTAAATAAACTACTTCAGTCTAATCGTCTCAAGATTTCTTGGAACGACGGTTTCTATCTTGAACTGACGATATATACTTGAGGCAAAGTCTAATGCGCGTGATTGCTCGCCGTGCGAAATAATTATTTTTTTAGGTTTTGGATTCATGCGGGCGATGAACTGCATGAGCTCGCCCCGGCCAGAGTGGGCTGACAAACCAGACATAGTTTCTACCTGCATTTTTACGTCTATTGTTTCTCCACCAAAAGAAGCGTCTAATTTTACTATTGTGTTTCCTTCTGAAACCTGGCGACCCAATGAGCCTGGGCCTTGGTAACATCCAAATATAATTATATTTTTGGGATTGTCCGCTAGATTCTTGAAATATTCAACTGAAGCGCCGCCCTGAAGCATCCCGGAAGTTGCTATAATTATGCATGGGCCTCCTTCAATCACTTCTTTGCGCTCTGCCGGCGAACCGACTCTTTTGAAATACTGCGATGTAAATGGATTTTCATCTTGGAAGATTTTGTTTCTTATGTTTGTACCGAGAAATTCTGGATAAGCTGTATGGATTGCAGTAATATCCCATAGCATGCCGTCGAGATAAACTGGAATTTCCGGGAGCTTGCCTGTACGGATTGCGTCTTCAACACGCAAAAGAGTTTCCTGTGCGTGGCCGAGCCCCAGCTCTGGAAGAAGAACTTTTCCGCCGCGCGCTATTGCGTCGTTTACTAATTTCATAAATTTTTCCTCAACTTCTGCGAGCGGCGGTTGAATCTGATCTTTTGAGCCGTAAGTTGATTCCACCATCAATGATTCAACGCGAGGATAATAATTAACTGCTGGGTCTAGGAGACGCGTACGACGGTAATTTGAGTCACCACTATAAACGAAATTGTGGAGACCGTTGCCGATGTTTACGTGTGTGATTGCCGAGCCGAGAACGTGGCCTGCGTTGTAGAAAGTTATTCTTATGCCTGGAGTTATATCTGAGACTTCGCCGTAATTCAGGCAGATTGAATGGCGCACCATTTCTTTTACGTCGTCTGGACGGTAGAGCGGCGCCTCTGCCTGCTTATAGGCTACGCCTACGAAGTCTAATGCTAAGAGCGCGGCGATGTCTCTTGTCGGAGCAGTCATGTAAACTGGCCCGCGATATCCCATTTTGTAAAGGTAAGGAATCACTCCCGAATGATCCATGTGTGCGTGCGACAAAACTATCGCGTCAATTTGGTCAAGCCCGCCTAATTCAGAGACGTCTAGATATGGAAAACGCTCTGGGCCATTGAGAATGCTTGGATTGATGCCGCAGTCAAACAAAATTTTTGATTTGGGTGTTTGAAGCAGAAGACATGAGCGGCCTACTTGCCTGCCACTTCCTAAATAAGTGAGGCGAACCCACATGTCCATTTTTTCAGGGTTCCAATTCTCATATATTTTTTTGCCGATGTCATTAAGGAATTTTTTGCGGTATGTGTTGTTAGCGTATAAAACGTCGCGGATTTTTTCCGTGATTTTTGAGTGAATCGCTGGGCTTCTTTGGGTTTGCGGAATCCACATTGTTGAGTTGCGTATATCTTTCAGAATTGAGCCCTGCTTGCCTATTACCAAACCTGGTTTTTTTGCTTCAATGATGACTGTGCTTCGCTGCAAGTCAAATATTATATTCTCCAACTCGGCTTCTGAAGAAACGAGCGCACGGATTGTTTTTTCTGTTTCATCTTTGGGAGCTAAGATAGAAGTATCTGCCCTTAACTCAATGCGCTTTTTTATTTTGCCTACGACTTCTCTGATTTTTTCATCTGAATTTTTAAAGAAATCTTTGTCTGTCGTATAGATAACTATATTTGCGCCTTCAAAGATTGCTTCGCTGATTACTCCATTTGGAAGTTCTTCTTTAATTGCTTTCAAAATTTCGCTCATGTTTTTATTTGAGAATTACTTTATAATCTCAAAGTTTGTTATTGCTTCCTTATCAACAACTTGTTTGAGATCGCCTTTCTTAATTGTGTAAATGTCAATTCCCGCGCCTACTGATGGGTCTCTCCCCATTGAGGCCTTTATGCATTTCGTCGCAAGAGCAATTCCTTCATCAAAGGACATTCCTTTTTTGTATTCTGAATCTAATATCGGATGAGCTTGCATTATCCCGCCGCCGCTCGCCGTGTAAGTGTCTGCCTGTTGAATGTATCCGTCTGGCGCGATGTCAAACAGATAAATCCCATTTTCATCGTAGCCACTCAAGAGGAAATGTGCGATGCTTGGAATCATTGAGGGTGTGCGGATGTTTCCGTAAACTAGATTTGCCAAAAAGCTCGCAGCTTCAGGAATAGTTATTTTTTCTTTTGTGCGCAGTTCTTTTAGACGGAATTCTGCTTTTATTATATCTAAAATTCTGCGCGAATCCGACGCAGTACCTGCAGTTGTCGCAACCATTCTGTCTGTGACTTCTACGATTTTTTTTGCTTTGCCTGCTAAATAAGCTACGCCATTTCCAGAAGCATATGACTGGCGCCTGTCTGCCGCAATGACTATTCCGTCTTTGCAGACTATACCAATTGTCAGTGTTCCTGTTTTTAAAACGTGCTTTGCAATTTCTTCATCCATAGAATATAAGAAACCTCTATCTTTTAGTTTATTGGACAGTATTTAAATTTTTTGTTTAGTCAGACTAAGCTACTATTGACTTACCATTTTCTTTTTTGACTTTGATAATGTGATCAACGAAGCCTTCTATTTTTGATTCGTGGCTTACGATAATGAGCTGTTTAATATGCAATTCATGCAAGATGTCACGAACTTTATCTAGCTGCTGCTCTGAAAATCCGTCGGTGGGTTCGTCCAAGATTACTATGTCTTGAGTTTTTATTTTACTTAAAACTGAATTTATCAGCTGGTTTAGAGCGAGGCGGTACGCTAATGCGACCGCAGTTCTTTCGCCGCCTGAAAGGAACTCGTAATCTAATTCAAACTCACTATGAACTATTACTGGAGAGAAAGTCTCATCTAAGTAAACTTCAAATGCATCTGTTGTCAGCATTGAGAACCATTTGTTAAATATTTTTGTGAATTCCTTGCGTAATGCCGCAAGCACATTCTTTTCTGTGAAATTTACAAGATTCATAAAATTATTAGATAACCAAGCTTCACATTCAAGCAAATCAACAAGTTTTTGCTTTGCTTGCTCTGCTTTGACTATCTCCTGCTGTAACTTAAATATATCTTTTTGGCATAATTCCCTCTCTTTTTTTAATTCCGCAACCTCAATTTCGCTTGCTTTTTCAAACTCCAAAATTTTACGCATCTCCTCTTTTTTAACTTTCAAAATATTCTCAAATTTTGCATATTCTAACGATGATTCTTTTAATGAGATTATATGGTTTTCTAGAAATGTGATGTCTTTTTCTGTTATTTCTTTTGTTTTTAATATCTCTTGTAATTTTTCCTTATGCTTTTTGATATTTTCTTGCCTTACTTTTTGAATCTGCATAGCTGCTTTTTCACTTTCTAAATTCCTTAAATTATTTTTTTGCTTTTCTTGTTCATTTTTTATTCGTGAAATTTCTATGTCTAAAGAAGATGATTCTAAATTAATCTTGCTTATTTCTGATTCTTTTGCATTTAAGATATTGTGCTTATGGGCTTCTGAGACATCCTGAAGACAGGTCGGACAAAAATCTATTTTGAATACTCTATTGATATTATCCAACTCCTGATTTTTTAATAAGTCTAGTGATTTGCGTTTTGATATCACGTCTATTATAGTTTTTTCTAATATTTCTACTGTGTTTAATGTTTTAATGATATCGTTTTCTATTTCTGATAGCTTTTTTTCGTTATATGTAATTTCTACTGCTGTAAGCAATGATTTTATTTCGTTTATTTCTTCTTGGATATTTGCCAGGTACTCTTTTTTATTTGCAAGAACTATATTTGATTTTTCTATTTCTTTCTTGAATTTTTCACGCTCTTCCAACAGTTTATTAAGGCTTTCAATTTCTTTTTCGTGAATTTGGCGCGATTCTACTATAGCTTTTATTTCTTGTTCTTTAACAGATATTTTCTCGCTAATAATCTTCATGAACTTGATGCTGTTTTCTATCTCGTTTTTTTTGGTGTCAAGGGCTACAACTTCTATTTGAAGAATTCGCGAGTCTTCACGCAGTTTTGCAGTTGTTTTCTGCAGATTTTCCTTTATTCTTTTGTATTTATCAAGACCGAATATGTTACGCAAGACATCTAATCTAGATTCAGGATCTTCAAGAATTATTTGCTTCATGCTTTCTTGAGGAGTATAGATTGTATATCTGTAAAGAATATTATTTTTTCGTAGAAATTCCTGCGGATAATTCAGAATCTCCAGGATTTTTGTTTTTACTTCGCTCACTGAAGATTCAAAACGTGAGCCGTTGATTGTTATTGCGGCGAAGTCTTGATTTATTGACTTTGAGCCACGCCTTAAGCCACGCTCTATGCATACTTTGTCGCCGGAAACGTCCAGTTCTAAAGCGACTTCGCCGTATTCCTCACCATTAGTAAGAATTGAAGAGCCCCTTTGACCCGGCTGCAATCCAAATAGTGCGTATTCTATTGCAAGAAGAATTGTTGTTTTTCCTGAACCAATGTCCCCTGCAAGCAGGACTGCTCCTAATGGAAATTCTACCTCCGCTTCACGGTAGCTACGGATATTTTTTATTTTTATTTTTTTTATTATCATAAATTTTTTTGAATCGCTGTTTAAATTTTATGACCTCAAAGTACTAGAACGCACTTTGACGTTATTGAAATAATATTTTTTGAACCTCCCCGAATAAGCGATCTTCAAATGAGCGAGAGATTTCATCTTCTTTCTTATCTATACTTAGTGCTGTTATCAGACTGCTTATATGCTTGTTTAACTTGTGAGGATATTTTTGATTAAAATCTTCTATTATTTCCATCTCAAAGTTATCGCCTCGCGGCTCAACGTCAATTTCTAATATCGGGAAAAATAATTTTGTAGTGTTTTTCAGGAAAGCGAAGACTCCTTCTTTTCTGGAGAATGATTCTATTTTATTGAAATCTATGTCTGTTATTTTGCCTCGCTCTAAAATTCCTTTTAATTTTAAAATAAGAATTTTATCTTTAATATTTTGTTTTTTTAATTCTTCAATTATTTTTTCTGTGCCTGTTAAAGAATCTGATATTTCTAAATCCAAAACTATAACGTCTTTGAGTTTTATGTTGTGACGTTTGAAGCCGCTTTGTGTATCAACTATGTAAAAAGCGCCGTATTTTAAGTCCTCTAATTCGCTCGCGTTGTTTGGATAGATCGGACCGCCGTAAACTCTGTTTTCTTTTTCGTATAATAAATGCAAATGTCCCAGAGCGGTGTAGTCTGCTTTTGGCAGTTTAGTCTGGTCAACTGCCGGAATGTCTAAACTACCCAATGCATCTTTCAAAGTTGTATGCAACATCAGGATTTTGAACAAGCCCGGAGCATCCTGTAGTTTTATTTTTTCTAAATCATAAATCTCCAACCCGGTTTTTTTACCAGGGTACCCGTAAATTGCCACGTTTTTGAAAATTGTCGGCTCGAGAATTATAATATTATTGCGCTCTTCAAACTTATGAACGTTTTTTGCGAAGCCTGCTTTTTCCAATACATCAAGAAAACTCTTTCCTGAAACAGAATAGTCGTGACTGCCGGCTATTAAAAAAACTGGGATGTTTGCTTCTTTCAATTTGCGAAACTCGTCAAATGCGTCTTTTATTGTTTCTATTGGCGGATACGCTGAGTCAAATAAGTCCCCGGCAATAAGGACAAAATCAACTTTCTCTTTTTTGCACATCGCAAGAGCGTACTTGAAGCTCTCAAAATTCAGCTGCTGCAATTCCGGATGACGCCAGCTTCCTAAGTGACAGTCTGCTAAGTGTGCGAATCTCATATTAAATTCGCTGTTATTGCCAGTTTTTAGGCATTGTTGTACTTCACTTCCCAGACTTCTAAGGTTTCAAAGAAGAGATTTTTTGAAATTATTATTTTGTAATTTAAATTACTTTTATTAATTAGTGAAATAATTTTATTTCTTGGAGTGAATGATGAGAGCAACAATAAGATTTTTCCATTTTTATTTAGATAATTTTCTGCTTGTTTTATAAATTTTAGAATGAACTCATCTCCTTTTTTTCCACCAGTTGTTATTTTTTGAGACTTTTTGTCTTCTCTTTTATCTTCTGGAAGATAAGGTGGATTGCAGAAAATAAAATCAAATTTTTTATTTTTTTTAATTTTTGAGAACAAATTTGATTTTATTGCTGGAATATTTTTTTGTTTTAGCAATTTTATTGCGTTTGAATTTATGTCAACTGCTAAGACTGATTTTGCTCCTGATTTTTTTGCTGTTTCTGCTAAAATGCCCGAACCTGCGCCTACATCAAGAACTGATTTATTTTTAACGTATTTAGAGATTATTGACGCTAAAAGATACGAGTCTTCTGAAGGCTGGTAAATCATCCGAAGAAGTCAAGGATCCTATCTTTAAAGATTACTGCGCTTATGAGGCCGCCAAGGAGAAGCAACAGGACAAATATAAGCAAGATTAATTTGCCAGCTCCTGGACCTGAGTATTGCTGCCTCATTGCAGGAAGTGGTCTTGCGTATTGCTGAGGATACTGCATTTGCGGAGCTTGAGGATAAGGCATTTGCTGTGCTGGCATCTGTTGAGGCATAGGAATCTGAGATGTAATCGGTCGAACATTTACTTGCTGTTGCGGCGCGTTCAACGATGAGAGTGTGCCACCTGTAACAAATGAAAGCGCCTGCTGGACTTCCATTGCATTATAGCCTGAATTAATCAAAGACCTTGCAACCTGCTCAGGTCTTCCGCCGCGCTCCATTGCGTTTTTCAACATGCCTATGATGTCTTCTCTCATTCTACAAACCTCCAGCGGGTTTCTAGGAGTTCCAGCAACCAAATGTGTTTCATGTTAAAGTTACGTGCTTTCCATTTGAAAGCAAGTGGACATTATAATCTTTTTTGTATCCCATTTCAACAGCAGCGTGCATGCCTGCCGTTGTTTTTGAATGGTCTCCGTGAGAAGGAATTACATGTTCTGGGTTTGTTAATTCTATCAATTCTATCAAGTCTGCTTTAGATCCATGGCCTGAAACATGGATATTGTCGAATATCTGCGGGTTGAATTTTTTTAACCTGTCCTGCAATTCGCCGCGGCTTGCGATGGTTTCTGGGGCAGGGATTGTCTTTGAAGAAAATATTATATGGTCGCCTGATTTTATCTTGAAAGGCAACTGGTCTTTAGACATCCTGTCAAGAATCGAGCCTTTTTCTCCTTGATGGCCTGTGCAGACAATTAAAAATTTTGCCCTTTCTTCATTTGCCTGCTTTAACATTCGCTCTACTTGTTTTTTGTAAGTTGCCATTATGATGTCTTTCTTGAATGGAACTTGTTTTATTGCTTCTCCAGCTGAGACGTATTTCGCTAAACTGCGCCCGACGAAAACAATCTTTCTATTTAATTTCTGTCCGAAGTCAACTATTGATTTTAATCTTGCTATGTGGGATGCGAAAGTTGTTACTATCAGCCCAGATTTGCTATCTTCTGTATTTATCAGCGTGTCACCCACCATATCGCGGGCGACTTGTTCGGATGGAGTCTTTTTTTCAGAATGAGCATAGAGGCAGTTTACAACCAAGGATTTTACTCCGATTTTTGACAATTCTTTAAGACGTTTGTAGTTTGGCTTATCCCCGATAACCGGTGTGCTGTCAAGTTTGTAATCGTTTGCGTAAAGTATCACTCCTTCAGGAGTATGTACGGCTATCAGCGCACATTGGAGAGTTGAGTGAGTCATATTAATGAATTCAACTTTATATTTGGACTTGCCATTTATTGTAGCTTCTCCGTTTGGCCTTATTGTGTGCATTTTATTATGCTGCGGGAGGCCTCTTTCAGGAAGCAGGCTTTTCAAAACTTCTATAGTGTAAGGTGTTCCGTATATTCCGGCATTGTATCTGTGCGCCAGATATTGAACTCCGCCGACATGATCTAAATGCGCGTGTGACACAAGTATTGCCCGGACTTTATGGCGCAATTTATTCTCGTCGAGATAAGTGTCATCTGGAAGTGCGCCGATGGCCCTCATTCCGTGCTCTGTCGGTATTTTTTCTCTTTCACTAACGCCAACGAGTGCTGGTATGAACAGGCCGGCATCACACAGCAAAACGTCATTGTTTGACTCGATGGCAGTCATATTCTTACCGACTTCGTCGTAGCCACCAACACCATGGATTTTTAACATACCATTATAAAATGATAAAGCGGTTTATAATTATTGTTATTTAGATTACTGAAATACCTCTCTACTTTTGCTCATTAATTAATAAGATATATTATTTTGTTTTATCGCCATTATTACTTTGTGATTTATGTTAACCTGTAAAGTATTTAATTTTTTAATCTATTTTTATCTTCAATGATTTAATTTATAAATATCCGATTATATAATAATTTTATGAGACACCACATTAATGTTTTGTACGGGGCGGTTATTTTATTGCTGATTTTGCAGTTGATTTTATTTATTACAATTAGTTCGCAGAGCGCTAAGCTGATTGCACAGCAAGAGAAATTTGAAAACAGCATTGAAAGCACACTTGGAAAGTCGAGACAAGAAAACCAATATAGAATTGGAGAAATTGTTAGAACAATCTCACAACAGAGGAGGGATTTTGAAGAGCAGATAGAATTATTGAAGACAACTCAGAATGATTTTTCTCTTGTAATTGAGGACGCTGTTAAGAAAGTTGTTACTGTTGCGACTGATATCTCTGCGGGCACGGGTTTTATCGTTGGCAATGAAGGGTATATTTTGACTAACCAGCACGTTGTTGCTGACAGCGCAATTATTCAAGTGCAGACATATGACGGCGAGGTTTACGAAGCTGAATTGATTGGGGTCGACGCAACTGTCGATATTGCTGTGCTGAAAATCTCAGAGCAGATTGAAGGATTTGAACTTGCTGACTCTGATGATGTTGCCGTCGGCCAAAAAATAATTGCTATTGGAAATCCTTTAGGGCTTGATTTTACAGTCACTGAAGGAATTGTGTCTGCTTTGGACCGAGATGGTCCAAGTGTTGAGGCGGCTTACGTGCAAACAGACGTTACTTTGAATCCTGGAAATTCTGGCGGACCTCTTGTTGACAGCAGCGGTAAAGTTATTGGAATGGCTAACTTTAAAGTCGGAGGTGCTGAAGCTTTAGGATTTGCTTTGGAGAGCGATATGGTCCGCGAGACTGCTAACAACATCGCTGGAGCGATAATTGTTACGTGATTATTAATGAAATGCAATACGTAAACAGAACTCAGAAGTATTTTTATTGCTCAACAAACATATAAAAAAGATAAATTCTTTTGATTTGCATGCTTGGCTTGAAACCTACGATGCGGGCGAATAGACGATATTTATTGATTCAGGGAACTAAAACAGATATTGAAACAGCGATTCTTGAATATATTGGTATGCTGGGTTGGGCAAAAGCTGCGCCCGTTTTTGCTTCTTCACACGATGGAAAAATTATTTTGGCTGTTAATCGTGAGGCTATCGCGGATGTCCGAGCTGCGCTGGCTTTAGCGCGCGAGAAAATTAATGTTTCGAGAGTTTCCGGGACGTTAAGTGGCGTTGGAAAATGAAAACAACTTCTGTTATGGCTATTATCTTTTTAGCTTTGGCGATAGTCTTTGCAATTGCTATGAAAATATATGTTGCTCCAAAAGAGCCTGAATGGGTTGTTGAAATCAATAATAAAATAGACTTAGAAAAATGCGGAATTGAAAATTGTCAGGCATGCACTGCGGAAGTTTGCGAGAATTTTGATGGCTGCAAAATTGAGTCAAGACTTTACGCTTGTGGGCCTGCTTGCGACGCAGTTATCAGTTATTGCGTTAAAAATCAGCCTTAATGTTAAAATTTTTAATTAATTTGTCATGACTTTGAGCCTTTGATATCAGCGCTTTAGCCGAGAATTCCTTGATTTCTTCTGAAGAAATAATCCTCTTATTTTTTGCGTAAGCGTATGCTATTTCCATTGCTACTGTTTTTCCGACGTAGCCGTCTTTTGCATAAATGTAAACTATGTTTGAATTATCTATCTTATTGAAAGCTTTCAATAAGGCTTTTTTCTCGCTTTGGAAAGTGTCTTTTTCTTTTGGATTCCACTCTCCTGCTGTTGATGCTTTGATTCCTTTTTTGTTAAGCTCTTTGCACATATTCTGAATTTCATTATGAAATTTTCTGCTACCTGCTATGAATATTTTCATTTTGTAAATTGTCCTTTAGATTATTAGGCCATAACTTTTAAATACCCTTTTATTTAAAGTCAGTATATAATTTTAAGAGGAATTACAAATATCATGGAAACAAAAAAAATTGCGAATTTTTTAGCCTCCATTTTAGATGGCTTGGAGGAGCTTGAATAAAATGGAGATGCCAACAGAAATGCAGCACCAGGCAATGGGCTATGACCGAGCTGCGACTATGTTCTCTCCTGACGGACATTTGCTACAGGTTGAGTACGCTGAAAAAACAGTGAAGCTTGGGAGCAATAGTGTTGGACTTGTATGCAAGGACGGAGTTGTAATTATTGCTGACAAGAGAATACGTGATAAATTGATTGCACCCGAGTCTGCGACCAAGATTTTTGAGGTTGATGAGCATGTGATGGCGACTGCTGCTGGAATTGCGTCTGACGCGAGAATGCTTGTTGATAAATCGCGTTTGCTTGCACAGCAGAACAGGGTTTCTTACGGCGGCGCTATTGAACCGATTGCAGTTATCCAGATGATTGCAGATAATATGCAAATGTTTACACAGTATGGGGGAGCGAGGCCTTACGGAGTCGCGATAATGCTTGGAGGAATTTCAAAAGGCAGGGCGCATTTGTACACCTCTGACATTACTGGAAACTTTTTTGCTTACCGTGCGAATGCAATCGGCGAGAATGACGAGCAGATAAAAGAAGAGCTTCGCAAGGATTTCAAAGATGATATGACTATGGAAGAAGGGATTAAGTTTGTGATGAAAGTTTTTAAGGAAATTCTTGGGAAGAATTTTGAGCTTGCTCGTTTTGATGCTGGAATGATTTCAAGCAAGGATGCGAAGCTTGTGCGATTGCATGGTGAAGATTTGAAGAAGTTTGTTAAATGATAGATATTTGAAACAAAATTATGGGCGATGGTGTTCGATTTATTGCGTACTTTAGCGATGGTTGTAATTTTAACTAACTAAAAATTTTCTCGTAAATTGGTGCGTAGAATTGAGTGTATAATGCAAATCTTGTCAGCAAAGCAGCTGGAATTGCAACCGACTTGTAAGGCGTTGATTCGAGTATTTTGTAAAAGAAATATGAGAGACCGACTTCCCCCACTATTGGAATTGGTATAACTCCTGCTACGCCAGCTAATAATGTTGTCGTGTCCAAGCCAGCTTTGCTTTTTCTTCTTGGTTTTGCCATATTGATTTTGTTTTTTGAGGGTTTAAAAAGATATTGTTTAACGATACTTTTAACAGGAATAGATTACTCTCATATAATAATAAGAATATTTATAAGACAAGATACTAATCTCTGATTATGGCAGTTGTTGAGGCGCGGTTGAAAGTTAAAGGGAAGCAGTTTGAGATCTCTGTTAATTTAGACGAGGCTTTGAAGGTTCGTGCTGGCACTGGAAATGTTGCGGCTGCTTTGAACGCTCCGGCGATTTATACTGACGCTACTCGCGGACTTGCTGCGTCAAAAGCAGAGCTCGAATATGCGTTTGATACTTCTGACGTTTATAAAATCGCAGAGCAAATTATGAAAAAAGGCGAAATTCAAAAAAATCAGGAATTCCGCGAGGCTGAAAGAGAGAAGAGAATAAAACAAGTTGTGGATTTGGTCTTGAGGAATGCTGTTGACCAGCACGGAAGGCCTTATACTGAAGAAAGAATCCGCAGGGCAATTCAGGAAGTGCATTTCAATTTTGACAACAGGCCTGCTGAAATGCAGATGCCTGAGCTTGTTCAGAAGCTTGCGACTGTTTTGCCGATTCGCGTTGAGACTAAACGTGTTAAGTTAAAGATCCCTGCGCGCTTCAGCGGACAGGTTTATGGTTTGCTGAAAGATTATAAAGAAAGCGAAGAGTGGCTTTCAAATGGAGATTTGCAAGTCGTGATGAATATTCCGTCGGGGATGCAGATTGATTTTTATGACAAGCTAAATGCGATTACGCACGGGGCGGTCATGAGCGAGGAAGTTAAATAAGATTAGTTTTATATACTTAAATTGATTAATGGAATAATGAATAAATTTGTTGTTTCTTTACTTGTTTTTTTGAGTGCTCTTGGCTTTTTTGCTGCTGCGCAAATGAGTGTAGAATTAGATGAGGACGACGAGCCGTCTGTTAGCTATCATGCTAAATTTAACATAAAAGAAGGGTGGAACCTTGTTCCTGGACTGCTTTATGAAGAGCAAATCACGAGAGAAAGTGAAATAAAGAAAAAAGATATACGGGCAATTTATTTTTATTCAAACATTGACA
>JBBTAH010000135.1:0-1446 GCA_038044285.1 Nanobdellota archaeon
AAACAACTTCTTTTTCAGCATTAATCCAAATCATATCAAGAGGAATCAAAGTATCCTTCATCCAAAAGCTATAAACTCCCTCTTCTTCCCAAACAAAAAGCATTCCTGCTTTTTCGTCAAGTTCTTCTCTAAACATCAAGCCTCTTGTTCGCGAAGCATCATCAGCAACAACTTCAACTTCAAAACAATTATTTTCGAAACAAACCTCATTTCCCCTATTTCCATGATACCAAATAGTAAAACCTATAACAATCGCAAACAAAACAATTATCACAACAATTTCATTAAGTTTCATAACTCAATCACTTCTTTATCATTCTTAATAGACTTATAAAATCTTTCCAAATCTTCGTGTTTCAAAACCAAAGTAGCAGTATTAACGTTCGGATGAAAACCAACAGCTTCAGCACTCCAAACTTCCTTGTCTAAAATAAAAAATACATCTCTTTCAGAATTATTGACAAGTCCAAATATACTTACGCTACCAGGTTTCAATTTAAATTTTTCCCAAAGCTCATCGGCAGTTGCAAAATGCAATTTTCTAACAACGAAATGCAATTGTAATTTTTTAATATCCAGTCTCTTTTCAGCAGGCAGTCCAACAATATAAAATCTGCCCGAATCATCCTTCAAGAAAATACATTTGCAGTGTAGCCCAGGGATCTTCTTTTTTAAATCACGAGATTCTTCAACAGTAAAAACTGCACGATGTTCATATTTGGTATAATTTATTTTGTACTTGTACAGATATTTTTTTAGAATATCTTCCATATATAATTCAAACCAAATGTTTATATAACATTATCTATAAAAATTAAAGAAATAAAATGGGTGTAATTATCTACGGAACTTCGCATTGTCCTTGGTGTCACAAAACACGCGAGTTTTTACAAGCAAACAAAATTCCATTCAAGGACATAAATGTAGAAGGCAATGAAAAAGCAAAAAAGGACATGATTAAAAAATCAGGTCAATTAGGAGTTCCAGTAATAGACATAAACGGCAAGATTATAGTAGGTTTCGATGAGCCAGCAATAAAAAAGGCATTAAAATTAAAATGAAAAAACAGGAATTTGATTTTATAATTATAGGCGCAGGAGGTGCAGGCCTCGCAGCAGCAATGTACGGCGCACGGCTCGGCCTTAAAACTCTTTGTTTAGGCGCATCACACGGCTCAGAGCTCCCCATCGGTGGAGTTATCACAACAACAAATGTTGTAGAAAATTATCCAGGCTTCATACGCCTTACAGGAACAGAATTAGCTGACAAAATAAGAGAGCACGCGCAATCATACGAATTAGTGACGTTAAAAGAGGAAAAAGTTACACAAGTAAAAAAACAAGGAAATTGTTTTTCAGTCAAAACAGAAAAATCAGAGTATTCAGCAAAAGCAGTCTTATTTGCCACCGGAACAAAATGGCGCAAGTTGGAAGGCCCCGGCGCAAA
>JBBTAH010000136.1:0-3934 GCA_038044285.1 Nanobdellota archaeon
GCTCAGAAGATTTATGCTTAACTCCTGCCCTAAGTTGATACTCAACAACTTTATCTAAAGCTGTAATCGCTTCAGTCGGGAAATAAAAAACAGGCAACCCGCGTTCCATCAAACTTCTGGAAAGCAGTTCAGTAAATTCTCCCCCAGTTGAAACAACAACAATAGGTTTAGTAAATTTACGATGAGCTTCAGAGATCACTTCAACAATTTCAGTAGTGATTAAAGGAGTTTGATAAAGCACAATAAGCAAAACTCCGTCAATATTTTTATCGTTCAAACACGAATCTAAAGCAAGGCGATAGCGCTCAGTCGTCGCATCACCAAGTAAATCCAGTGGGTTTCCAACATTCATCGCAGGAGGAGAAAATTTTTTCACATCAGCAACAGTCTGTGGAGAAAGTTCAGCCATTTTCAAATGTTTAGAAGACGAAATACCATCAGTTGAAATAATTCCATAGCCGCCGCCGTTAGTTATGATCTGAATTCTGTTTGAAGAAAAATGCACTCCTTTTTCCACAAGAGCAGCGACATGAAACATTTCTTCAAGCGAATCAGCGCGAATCACTCCAGTTTGAGCCAAAACCCCATAAAAAACCGCTTTGTCCCCAGCGAGCGAGCCGGTGTGCGACAAAGTCGCATGCTGCCCGGCAGTAGTTAGTCCGCCTTTCAAAACAATCACAGGTTTCACAGCCGCAACTCTCTTCAAAGTTTCATAAAATTTCTCGCCATTTTTTATTCCTTCAACATATAAGCAGATAACTTTTGTCGTAGAATCATTATGTAAATATTCAAGCAAATCAGATTCGTCAATTTGCGTCGCATTTCCATAACTTACAAATTTTGAAAAAGTGTGTCCGCTCGCAGCTGCAATGTCCAAAATCGCCGAGCCAATCGCACCGCTTTGGCAGATAAAACTTATTCCGCCAGGTTTCGGCCGCGAAAGTCTATATCGTGGCAAAAAAAGCGTGTCAAATTTATGATAAGCATCAAAAATTCCTAAGCAATTCACGCCAATACACCTCATTTTATTTTTATCAAGCAATTCTTTCAATTGATTTTCAAGTTTAACATTTCCAGTCTCGCTAAAGCCAGAGGTAATTATCAAAATATCAAGAATCTTTTTCTTTGCGCATTCAGAAACAACTTTCAGAACAAGCTTGCTCGGCACAGCAATCACAGCCAAGTCAACAATTTCATTAATTTTAGAAACAGAATCATAAGCCCGATATCCCAAAATAGAAGAAGCTTCAGGATTCACAGGAAAAACCCGTCCGCGAAACCCTCCATCAATCAAATTCTTCAGAATAACGTGCCCAACTTTAGCAGGATTACGGGAAGCCCCTATAACAGCCACACTCCTCGGCTTAAAGAAATTGTCCAAAACCACAGTCATGTTTTTTAAAAGAGATGTTTCTATTTAATGTTTGTGCTTATAAAATTTTATTTTTATCCTTATTTAGTAGTTAAGTATTATTGGAATCAGTTCGTCAACCCCTTTAAATTTCACGTGCGGAATCTCAAAATCCCTGAGCATTTCTTGTATATGTCTGTCAATAACTCTTTGAAAATCAGGGTCAGTTGAACGGAAACCGTCATGCTCAAGCGGCGTAGTTTCAACTAAAGGAACATAAACAATACTTGAATATGTTTTAGCATGCTCCCGAACTAAAACATCAAGCACGCTGTCTCGCCCAAAGGCCCTGACAAAATAAGCATAATTATCCAAACTGCCCCGGTCGCACACAAGGTAGTCAACTCCATAAACTCCTGCTGCAATCTCCGACGCAATTTGCGTATGAAGAATCCATCTCTGCGCATCAGGCGTCGTTCCCTCATTAACAGGAAAAGGCGACCTCCGTGCAACTTCCTGCAAAATGTCAGCATTCCGCCCAAGTTCTTTCAGTCTCGCAACAATAGTATGGCAAATAGTAGTCTTTCTGATTCCATGCGTACCAATTACAGCAATCTTTTTCACAAAAAGTAAAATAAAACTGCGTTTTTATGGATTATGAAGCTCAAAAATATAATTTGTATTTTAGTACATTTACATAAATCAAAAAATTTTACGTTCACCGCACACTAAAGCTTCAGGAATTCTTGCAGTTGAATTCCTGATAGTCGTCAAGAATGTAAGGTCACATTCTTGAGATGTGCGGTTTGTTTTAAATTTATGGACCTCAAAAATATTTTATGGATTTTTGATGGCCGTCAAGAATTCAAATGTCAGAATTCTTGAGGTGCTCAAAGTTGCATTCATCTGCATCAGCAACTTTGACATAATAAAGATAATTGTTAATGATAAATCTTATATATCCGAGTTACGTAATTTATTAGATCAAGATGAAAGATTATGAAAAGTTAAAGAAAGATATTATGAAAAAGATGCGAAACAGGCAGATGCGCGAGGCTGTTAGCAGGGCAAAAGAAGGTGTAAAAAGAGAGTCTTACGGGCACCTTAGTCTACTGACAAAAGGAAGACAAGATTATCATGAATTAATGGATGAAAAACTTGCTGCTGCTGATTATGAAACTCGCCAAAACAAATATTCTTCTGCTTATGCTTCTCTGAATTCTGCATTAAGCACGATTGAGATTGGGGCAATGGATGAAGGTGAAGCACCTAAATATCTTAAAGCAATAGACAAGCGCGCAATTAGATTAATTAAAAAAATTACGGGCGACGAGCACTATCCAATATATAAGGAAGAAGTGAAAAAAGTTTTAGCCTTGAAGGCAAAAATAGAAAATGAAATAAAAAAAAGAAAATCAGAAGAACATAGTTGGCTTGAGAGAGCTATTTCCGGTGTTATTGGGTTCGGCGGAATTTTGGCTGGTTTTTTTCTTTTGTCGCCGGAAATTACCGGAAATGTGATTGGTAATTTGTCTTCTTCTACTGCAAATAATCTGTCTATGATTTCTTTTTTTGTTGGGATTGCCGGGCTGTTTGTTTTTTTTAGGGCAATAAAGAGATGATTTAAATATTAACTTCTCGCTTAAGCAAATTCTTTATTGGCAAAAAAAGCGGAGAGGGTAATTTGTCCCATGCGAACCATTGCATTTCCGTGCATTTATCTTTTTCTTTTATAATAGGAATTCCTTCATAATCCTTAACTAGCATAAATATTGTGATATAATGTTTTCCTTCATCTTTAAACATATCGTCAGTAATAGCTACAAAAGACATTCTATTTGCTATAATTCCTGTTTCTTCCATTACCTCTCTTTTTACACATTCTTCAATGCTTTCATTAAACTCTAAATGCCCTCCCGGAAAAGCCCAAGTTCCTTCTCCATGTGAGCCCTTTCTTTTAAGAAATAAAACTTTTCCTTTGTGTTTAACAATTGCAGCAACTCCAACCTTTGGTATTTTTTCCATAAAATAATCAATTATTTTGTATTTAATAAGCTTTATACAAAAACTTCCCTACTTTCTTCCCAGCTAGTTTCCTCTGTTTCTGATGCTCTTTCAAAAATGCGTTTATTTTATCAATAGCAATTTGTTTCAATTCTCCAGAATTCATCGCACCCGATTTATAAGACTGATAAATTTTATGCAGCTTCGCGTCGTCCGGCTCAAACATATATTTCAAATACTGAAAAGAAACATCAATATCAGGATTCCCGCCGTGTCTGCGATGCTCTTCCAAAGTGTCGCGTCCGCCAGAAAAAGCATATTTCTTTATTTTGTGCTCTACTTCCTTCGGCGAGTCAGTTGTGTAAATCGCCTGTCCTTCAGACGAGCTCATTTTTCCGGCAGTCCCAGTCAATGGTGGTAGGAAAGTGCACTGAATTGAAGCAGGTTTGTAATGTCCTAACTTAGGCAAAATATCTCGCGTAAGGCGAAAATGCGGATCCTGATCAACAGCGTGCGGAATCAAGCAGGGAATGTTTTTGCCTTTCAAAACCGACGGCAAAAAAGCAGGGACAGCCTGCA
>JBBTAH010000137.1:0-7191 GCA_038044285.1 Nanobdellota archaeon
CCATCTCTTCAGCCGAATCAACAACTTGTTCCTTAATCTTATGCATGTCTTTGCTTAAATAAACTCTTTCTTCAGAAGGAGGAGAAGCATCAGACCTCTTAGCCAAAATCAAAAGTAAAACAAAAAGCAAAACAGAAGAAACTCCTGTATTGATAAGCACCAAATACATCACCTCAACCATGACTCCTCACAAAAATCTAGATATTTAAAGATTATTATTACATTTCTTCCAGCGCCCGAATTCCCAGCAAATGCAAAGCATTTTGCATAACTTGGCAAAATGCCTTAACAAGTCTCAATCTAAATCCTTCGCACTCGCTCCCAATAACTTGACACGAATGGTAAAACTCATTGAACGTCTGCGCAAGAGTATAAGCATAATGCGCAATCCCTGAAGCATTAAAATTCACGTTGGCATTAGCAACAATTTCAGGAAATCTCGCAAGATCATTTAGTAAAACCTTCTCTTTTGAAGAAATTGCAAAATCCTTATTTTTACCAGCGCCCTTAGATTTTCGCAAAACGCTCCGCGCCCGCGCATAGCTATACAGCAGATACGGCCCAGTATCTCCCTCAAAGCGAATCGCGTCATATTTATTGAATATAATTACCTTGTTTGTGTCTTGTTTCAGCATGGTATATTTCATCGCCGCAACAGCTATAGTCAAGGCTCTTTTCCGAAGCTCTTTTTCAGGAAGCTGTGCGCGCTTTTCAAGCTCAAGCCGTGCCGCATCAACAAGTTCATTGCGGAAATCCGCGTACAATATATTATTTCCAGTTCTGGAAGACATCTTGCCTTCGGGCAAACGCACAGATTCAAAACCCAAATGTTTGTAATCATGCCACTTTTTGAATTTCATTAGTTCAAGTGTTTTACGCAACTGTCGAAAATGCAAGTTTTGTTCAACACTAGTTATTATCAAAGACTCATCAGCTTTATACTTAGAAAATTTTTCATTAGCAAGCGCTAAGTCTTTGGCAGAATAAAGCACCGTGCCATCGCGGCGCAACAAAACCCAAATTCCCAAATCCTCTTTTTTCAGGTCAATAATTGTCGCGCCGTCATCAATTCTAGCAATTCCTTTCTTGACAAGTTCCTGCGCGATTTTCCTTCCAGCATTTTCAACATTACTCTCAAAAAAATGTTTGTCAAACTTAACATCTAAATCATCGTAAATTGGTTTCCACGCGGCAACAGATTTTAATCTAGATGATTTCCATAACTCAATTAATTTTTTATCTTTTCTTTCATCAAGCTTTCTATTTATTGCCAAAACTTCAGCTTCACCTTTTTCATTGCCTTCTAACTTTTGCACTGCTTCAACATAAATCTTTGCAAACCATGATTCTTCATTCTTAATCTTTTCATTCTTGTGAAATTTAGTGTAGCACCAAATCCATTTCGCAATATGCATCCCAGTATCTCCAGAATAATTTGCTCTAATCACGCGATAACCGCAAAACTCATGAAGCCGCGCAATACTTTCTCCTAAAGAAGTCCCGCGGATATGTCCAACATGAACGGCCTTATGAGTATTCGGCTGCGAAAATTCAATCATAAATTTCTTCCTATTACCATCTTTATTAATGCCATACTTATCTTTTCCAAATTCAATTTTTTTCAAAACTTCTTCAGCAATAGCGCGCGCATCAACAAAAAAATTAACATAAGGCCCGACCGCAATAATTTTCTCAAACCCTTCTTCGTGTTTAATCTTAGACACAATTGAATATGATGCTTCTGCGGGATTTAATCCTTGCTCTTTCGCAATAGCAAAAGTGGTAAATGAATAATCGCCATGAGAGGGATCTTTAGGAATTTGTATATATTTATCTAAATCTTTATTGGTTAATCCTGCTTTTCTTAATAATGCAACAATCTTCTTTTTCATTCAAAATAAAAAATCAATTAGTTAATAAAACTATACTCTAAGCCAGGCAATCTCTATATTTCACCAGTTTTCTATACTTCAAGAAAAGCTCAAACTTGGAAATCTCAGCTGACACTTGGATTTCTCCGTTATTAATTGCCTCTTTTAAAGCCGCACACAATCCAATTTCTCCAACCCTTGAAGCATATTCTTCAGGCAGGCTAACAGAAAAGTCCGGATTCTCAGCAACAGCATTCGCAGTAACACTGCCGCCTGAAACAGCATAAGAATCATCTCCAAAATTGATTTCAAAATTAGTTTTTTCAGGCAAGTCATCAAACAACGGGTGGGTCTCTAAATATGTCGGAAAGGATTCAGCACTAACAACAAGTCCAGTCGCCTCGCGTAAATCAACACCAGCAACGCTGTCGTAAAAATAAGCCACCGCAAAAATCAAAACCACAGCAAGCACGCTCAAAACCAAAGATATCTTTAACATAGTCTTTAAAAAACATCTCTCTTTTTATGTTTTACGTCTTCCGTGGGTTGCTGGAACTCCTAGAAACCCGCTGGAGGTTTGTAGATGCCTCTGTGGCTCAACGGTAGAGCGATTGCTTCGTAAGCAATAGGTTGGGGGTTCGATTCCCCCCAGAGGCTTCACGCTTGCATGCGTGCCAGTCTTCTCGCGCGTCTTCTTGGTGGGATAAATTCAACTGCTCTTCCGTGAACGAAAGCCAGTTCAACAGGATTAGTTGGTAGCGGCAGGCCGTTCGCAGTCAAGTCCTCAATCCCGTCGTAAAATGCGCGATGAATATGCCTAAAATCCCCATCATGAGTCACAAGTCTCACTCTCTCCGAATAGGAGAGCGCAACACACTTTGCAAATATTGCTTCATCGTCTCCATTGTGATTTACATTGCTTCCCTTTGCTAGGCGTTCTTTTCTCAGTTTTTCATGTGCCCCGTAAAATTCTAATGAATCTTTTAAGACAATTCTTTTTAAGTCATCCAAATAAGAGCTGGCCTCAAGAGATAGCCTTTCAGACACTTTCCCAATTCTTGCAAACAAAACCCTTCTATCTTTCATGAGCCCAGCTAACATCTGTCTCAGCGCAGGATTCATGCGCCCAACTACTTCATAATTAGGTGTGAAACAATCAAACTCTTCCCGCGCTTCAAGCGGGCACACATATCTTCTGTCCGACGCAAATAACTGCGCCAATCCCTGCAGAAGTTTTCTTTCAGCCTCTATTGTTTCTTTAGAATACTTACAGCTATCGCGTTCAGAAAGATGATTTGAGAACCCAAGATTTATTACAGCAGAAGAATCAAGTACATTTACACCATCAGGAATAGCTAATCCTTTGATAAAACCTATTCTTTCTTGATAATCTAGCTCATAATCTTGTTTCATGCACGGAACTCATAAAATCACCATTTATAACCTTTATCATATGAATCCTTAAATATTATATTAAATCCCTCTGAATATGGAATCAGAAGACGATCGCCTGCGTCTAGCAGTAATCGCCGGAGCAACTCATGCGTTAAAATACTTGCAAAAAAACAGAAAAGCTTCATTCGACGAAGCGCTAAGAGACGTAGTAAAAAACACAAAAGAAATTTTGGATAAAATAGATAATTCTATATAAAACAAAAAATGCGGGAGGGAGGATTCGAACCTCCGAAGGCACTAAGCCACGAGATGACTTACCATCTCGCTAAGCTACTTCCTCTAATGAGAAAGCGACGTCTTAAGTCTCGCGCATTTAACCGCTTTGCTACCCCCGCGCTAAATGAAAAACAATTCACGACTATTAAAAAGCTTTGGATTTACTTATAAAATTTATTAGCCCATACTTTCTTAAAAAAAGGAAGAGTCATCATAGAAAGTAAAAATCCAAGAGCAGGCACCAAAGCATTAAACCAAGGATTAGGAGCGCCAATAAAAAATAGAAACACAGCAATAATAATATAAGTAAAAACAGCAATAATTATTCTTCTTGTCCTGCTGACTTCCCACGCTTTATCCAATTCAACTCTTTTGTTTCTTTCCTTAATTTTCTGAATATCAGAACTCATATCAGCCCCAGACAACAAGCAAAGCGCCCATAACTAAAAGATTAACAAGCCAGTATAGGCCATTCAAAACAAAAAGCTCCCAAGGTTTGCATTCCCACAAAACATCTCCCAACAGCGTCGTAGCCGCAAAAAAACCAAGCCAAATCCAGAATCCAGTCACAGCTCCTGCAACAGCAGAAGCAGCTCCAACTGATGCAAGAATCTTAGCAAACACAAAAACAGTCACTAAAGTTCCAATAAAATTCAAAATTAATTTCCCAGTCATTCCTTTCTTCTTAGCTTTTGAAACATCAGTGGCAGAAATCTTAGAGAGCCTCATCCACATTTTTCCAAACAACGGCCCGTACCACAGCCAGCCAATAACAAAAACAATAACCGAAACACCCAAAACACTTCCAATCATAACACTCTAAAATAGATTTTAATTTATATATTTATCGCCGCAACCATTATAAATCAAAATAGCTAAGTCGCTAAATGAACTCAGTATGGCTTTACACACTCGCAAGCGTCTTCGCAGTTAGTTTAATTTCATTAATCGGCATCCTCGCATTAAAAATAGAAAAGAAAAAATCCATGCGTAATTTTCTTATTTATATCATCAGCTTCTCAGCAGGCGCGCTCTTAGGCGATGTCTTCCTCCATTTGCTCCCAGAATTAGTAGAAGACTCCTCGCTTTCAATAACAAATTCAATTACGATTCTAGCAGGGATTATAATTTTCTTCACTATAGAAAAAGTAGTGCATTGGCAGCACTGCCACATGCCCGCATCAAAAGAGCACGTTCATTCATTCGCATTAGTTAATCTCGTCGGTGACGGCGTGCACAATTTTATAGATGGTTTGATTATCGGAGCAAGCTATTTAGTAAACATCCCTCTTGGTATAGCAACAACTCTGGCAGTGTTGATTCACGAAATTCCTCAAGAAATCGGCGACTTCGGCGTCCTCGTGCACGGCGGATTCTCAACGAAAAAAGCATTATTCTTTAACCTAATCTCAGCATTAGCAGCAGTTTTAGGAGCTGTTGTGTCATTGTCGCTCACGCAATATGCTCCGAACATAACTTCTCTCCTCATACCCATAGCAATCGGTGGCTTTATCTATATCGCGGGCTCAGACTTAATTCCAGAGCTCCACAAAGAATTCGAAACTCGCAAAGCCCTCTTAGAAATCTTGTCCCTAGTGATAGGCATAGCCATCATGGCCTTGCTGCTTTTACTGGAGTAATTATTTTACTTCAGCAAGCAAAAACTCCGGCTCTTCAAGTAGCTCCTTCAGCGTCTTCAAAAAGTCAGCTGCTTGCGCGCCGTCTAAAATCTGGTGGTCAAATGTCAAAGACACAGGCAAAATCTTAACGTTTTTCAATTTGCCATTTGAATCTAAAACCGCTCGGTCAAATATCCTTCCCAAACCAAGAATCGCCGCCTCGCCCAGATTTATTATTGGCGTCCCATAAGTTCCGCCAATAGAGCCGTAATTTGTTATTGTAAAAGTCCCCCCGCGCAAATCCATAATGTCAATTGTCCGCGTCCGCGCTTTCTCGGCAAGCTCCTGAATCTCGCGTGCAATTTCAGCGATGCTCTTTTTTTCGGCAATCTTTACAACAGGCACCATCAGTCCAGCTTCAGTTTGAACAGCGACGCCGATATTGAAGTATTTCTTCACAATAATTTCTTCTCCAATTAAAGATGAATTCAAAACAGGATGTTTTTGCAAAGCAGAAATTACTGCCTTGATAATGAACGGCATAAATGTAACTTTAATCCCTTTAATTTCAAAATGTTCTTTCTCGCGCTGGCGCAAAGCCCACAATTTCGTGACATCAATGTCTTCCATAGAAGTTACAGGCGCAGTCTCGCGCAAGGATTTAATCATATTCTGCGCAATTACTTTTCTGACACCCTTCAGCGGGATTCTATCAATATATCCAAACTGGTCATATTTTTTCTGAACACTAATTGAAGTCACGGCAGCAGGCATTTCTTCATCCGCCTCGCCGCGTTCAGAATCCAAATCTTTGGGCAAAATAACTCCTTCGGCGCCGCTTCCAGAAATCGACTTTAAATCAACACCGCGCTCACGCGCCATTTTCCGCGCAGCAGGCGACGCCAAAATCTTGCCAGAATTATTTACACCTTCTCTCTGTCTGGCCCAGTTGGATTCTTTATTAATAATATTTTCATTAGTTTTATTAATTACTTTCTCACTTTTAATCTCATTAATTTCCCCATTATTAATTATTTTCTTATTTTCAATCTTGGCTATTTTTTCATTTTCTCCGCCGACAACACATAAAACATCTCCCACTTTTACAATATCTCCTTTCCTGAAATTAATTTTCAAAATTTTGCCTGAAACAGGGACAGGCAAATCAGCAACAGCTTTGTCAGTTTCTACTTGCACAATTGTCTCATCTGACTTGACAATGTCGCCAACTTTAACAAGCCACTTAACAATCTCGCATTCAGTGAGTACCTCGCCCACATCAGGAAACTTAAATTCCATTTTTTTTAGTAGATACCCTCTTTTTTATTATGCTAATTATTTTATCAACCAATTGCATTCTTTCAATAGCCCAAAAAATTTCTTTTTTAGTCATTCCCTGATAAAAATGAGAGAAATCATTTCTTATTTTTATAAGTTCTATTAAATTTTTAGATTGTTCAGAATTAATAACTCCTATTTTAATAAGTAAAGAAGGTATTTCTGCGTAATTTTCAGGATATCCTATTTCTTCAGATGTTAATATCTCTTTTGATAAATCAAGAAATCTATTTAAAATAGTAAAAACTGCCATAGAAACAGCATCAAATTTCATATCGTCATCAAGGTCCTCAATTTTTTTTATAGAATAATTATTTAATTTATTCTTGTACTTATTTATATCTAATATTATTCTTTCTATTCTAATCTTATCGTACATTTTTTAATGCTCTCCTATAAAAATCATTAATATAATCAGCAAAGTCTAAATAATATCCTAGGACATTTACTTTAAGCATATGCAAAAACTTTTTGTCTCTAACAAAAAGAACTTTCCCATACTTAAATATTCTAAACTGGATTAGCAAAGGCAGTTTATGGAAACAATGCACATCAAGTTTATCGCTCCAAAAACGAGCCACAAAACTTTCATCTTTATCATTAGGATTCTTCAAGATAACAGCAATATCAACATCAGAATCCTCTCTCGCTCTTCCTGTGACTTGGCTTCCAAATAAATAAATTATCTTTCA
>JBBTAH010000138.1:0-1154 GCA_038044285.1 Nanobdellota archaeon
TCTAAATCCAAATCTTGAATTTGCGATAACGCCTGTTCCTCATCTTCCATCGCGTGATGCAACTATCGCAAGTTATTGGGTGGAAGGGATATCAAGTAAAACGAAATTTTCAAAGGAGGCATTTGAATTTCTAGAATTCCTAGCTAGTCGAGAAACTCTAGAAAAGCTTTATAGCAAAGAATCAAAGATTAGACTATTTGGATCGCTTTATCCAAGAGCGGATATGGCTAGCCTTTTGAAAACAAACACTCTAATTTACCCATTTGTTGAACAAGGCGAAATTGCGTCTTCAACAATATTCGCATCTGACACTTATGACGATGCTATGGTTAATTCCTTAAATTCCTATCTTGGGAATGCCATAAGGTCTATAATTAACGAGAATGCTTCCCCTCAAAGTGCGGTCGAAACCTTAAGCGCAGGCGTGTCTCAGGTTTTAAATAGATATGCAGGACAATAGAATTTATAAAGCAATAATAAGGACACTTTCGTACTCTGACGTTTTTGATTATCCCCTTCTAAAAAGCGAGCTTTGGAAATTTTTGCATATTAGAACCCAAGTTAATAAAAATTCCTTCAATAAGGTTCTTAATCAAATGATTCGCGCAAGAAAAATAGAAGCAAAAAATAGGCGCCATTTCCTAATTGGAAGGAAGAAAATAGTATTTGAAAGGTTAAAAAGAGAAAAAATAAGTATGAATAAATTAGAAATAGCAAAGAAAGCCGCAAAGATACTCTCTTTTATACCCACGGTCAAATTAATTGGGGTATCAGGAAGTCTATCTCTAAAAAATGCCCAAATTATAGATGACATAGATTTTTTCATAATTACAACGCATAATTCTCTTTGGATTACAAGACTCTTTGTAAATGTTTTGTTGATATTAACCGGACATAAAAGGACGATTAAAGATTTGCACGGAATGAATCTTGTTTGTCCCAACCTTTTTCTGTCAGAGGATAATCTTTTATTGTCATCCTGGCGTCGCAATTTATTTTCTGCCCGAGAAATTACACAGCTCTATCTTTTGATTGATAGGGATAGCATGTATAAAAAATTCCTCTCCGCAAATTTTTGGGTAAAGAATTATCTTGCGAATATCAAAATTCCAAAAAGTCCCGCGAGGCGGGATCCGCCTCTCCACCCCGCCTTT
>JBBTAH010000139.1:0-2322 GCA_038044285.1 Nanobdellota archaeon
AGCTACCTTGGCGCAAACTATTTCAACAAACATTACCATAAAATAACTATCCACGATGCATTGCTACCAAAACAGCTACCTTGGCGCACAATAACAATAGCTTGGTAAACATTTCTTTTCAAGCCTGCGGAACTCGCTTCGCGAAATTGAAAGATGTTCAGGCTAGGACATAGCACGCGGCGCCTGAACATCTAACAATTTCAGCTCGCTCAGACAGTCCTCGGCATGAAAAAAATGTTTACCAAGCTATTTAAAACTACGGTTTTAAAAGATCCCTTAAAGACCCCGCGGCGTTCTGGATAGTATTGGTATTACCTTGAACGGCTCCTAAACCACCCTGAACTTGATCATAGACCCCTAACATGGTCGTGATATAAGGCTGAATAAAGTAGTAAGCACCAAAACTCAATACAAGAATGACGACCCAATACAACAATCTTAAGACTACTGAAAAACGATTCGTGCGACGAATGGAACGCAATATTTCGTTATTTTCTTCAACGAGCTTATGTGTTCGTTCAAGAAGAGATCGTTCTTCTGGAGTCATGGAGTACACTATAACAAAAAATGAAATTTCTGGCAAAATCATAATATATGTCTTAAAAAATGAAGTGTATTTTGAATGGATAGAGTAAACATGTCCTTGATTTGAATTATTAAATCCTTTAAAATAAATCAATGCACGGCAAACCAATAACTAAACAGGAAATTAAAAAAATTATAGAACTTAGAAGAACTGGGCACAGTTTACCCGAAATAATGCGAACCACAAAAAGAGGTAGTTCTACTGTATTCAAATACATCAAAAATGTTCAGGTATTTCCTAAATATTTGTCGATTTTAAAGATTAAACAAGGTGGAAGTAGGAGACGAGCAGATAATGCGTGGCAAGAGGCAAGTATTAGAGCTCATAAAATGATGGCTGGTTCTATTTCAAAAATCCAAAGAATAGGAATACTGGTCGGAATATATTGGGGTGAAGGTAATAAAAATGAACTGAACCTAATAAATTCTGATCCATCGTTAATTAAAACATTTATCTCATGCTTACATGATATTGGTATAAATAATAATCAAATAAAAATAGGTCTAAGATTACATGAGGAAATAAATAAAGATACTGCAGTGAGATTTTGGTCAGACTATTTATCAATGGAATCAAACAAGATTTCTGGCATAGAAACAATAAAAAGAGGAAATAAAAAAGGTAAATTAAAATATGGTATGTGCCGTGTACGAGTTGCAAAAAGCGCCCCATACTTTAAACTGATCATAAGTCTTATCAATGAAATAAGATTACATTTCAATGCTGCCGTAGTTCAACGGATAGAACAAGGGACTCCTAAGCCCTAGATACAGGTTCAATTCCTGTCGGTGGCATTGAAAGTTTCTTAATTTAGCTATAAGCTAAACGCTAAGAGCTAAACGCTTCCTCATGGATCCCGAAACAACTCATCTACTTCGCAAAGCACTAGAAATTGCTGAAGAAAATAATAAAATTTTAAAAGACCTGCAAAGCACTGCTCGTTGGAGCCGTTTCTTTTTCCTTGTTAAATGGCTCGTGGTTATCGGCATTACGTTTGGCACCTACTACTTTATTCAGCCCTATCTCAATCAAATTCTCGAGACTTATAGCGGGCTTAAGGTGCAGGTGGATAATCTTCAAAAAGCCGGAGATGGGTTTCCTTCCCTTCAAGAAATGTTCAAGAAGTATCAAAATGATCCGAACTAGCAGTAGTGTCGATTAATATTTTTTCTACATACATTAACTTGTTGCTATAGCAACAAGTTAATGTATGTCCCTTTCTGACCCTTACTAGGGATGAAAGAGAGGTTTTAGTATGATAGGATACAGCCTAATCGCCTGGGTAGCTCAGTTAGTTAGAGCATCACTCTGAAGAAGTGGGGGTCCTCGGTGCAATTCCGAGCCCAGGCACCAGTTTAGAAATTAATTAGGAAAATATATGAATCCAAATGAAATGATTATCGGTCCCGGAGCAGAAGAGCGCGAAAGAAAACTAACCCCGGAAGGGATCACTCTTAGCGGTGGTCGCCCCCTCTACCACGCTTTACTAGCTGACCCGAATGCAGCCATTCTTTCAACCGATGAAACTCGAGAAGCTAAAAGCAGATTGTCTGCCAGCATCGAAGCTGATGCCGATGCTGTGTTGTCTTGTGAAGGCAAAAGTACCGAAGATGCAAGAGCAATTCTTTTGGAAATCGAAAACCGTCCGTCAAAACAAGCGGCCTAACAGAGGCTTAAATCGACTTTACTTTACTTTAGCTTTCTTATCCTTATTTATCTTAGGCAGTTTTATGGTC
>JBBTAH010000140.1:0-1166 GCA_038044285.1 Nanobdellota archaeon
CTCGGTGTTGGTCAATCCAGCAAAAGCTCTTTGTCTAGTTCTCCTGTTAGTAATTTTGCCGTGCTAGTTTTCACAAAATTATGGTATTCAGCTTTGTTTGTGAATTGCGAAATAATAATTTCTTGTTCCAGTAGAGCGCCCCATCTATTGCGATTAATACAATCGGAATAACTTGACCATGGAAATTTATGTTCGCGATTGCGCCAACCACCTATGTCTCGAGGGTTGCGGTGAATGTAGGCAGACAAATGCAGTAGTTGCCTATTATTTTCAACGTGTATCGCCTTAAACGGTCCTTGAAAAAGATGCCCATTTTTTTCGTATTTAGTGTTGAAATATTTGGTAAAAGAATTTAATACGCGTTGCATATATTTGGAGATACCTCCTTCTTCCGCTTCGCGTAACATTAAGTGGAAATGATTTGGCATCAGCGCAAAACTTTCCAGCGCAACATAACGGTTTTTAGATATTTCAGAAACTTCATCTACAAATATATCTAACACTCGGTGTTGGTTTTTTCTAAAATTGGCCACGCATTTATTTATCCTTAGCGGTGCTATGTCAGCTTGAAAAAATAATATAAGAAAAAGAAATCTAAATCTATCGTTATCGTCCAAAACTATTTTCTGTTTATTATTACCTCTATTAAAGATATGGTAATGTTCGTCTTCCACAAAGCTTATTTTTCTCATGCTTGCTAATCTAGCAAAAGATATTATTTTTGTCCAACACCGAGTGTTGGGTAGTGTAGAATTAGAAGAAATGTTTCTAGAGTAGCCACTTAGCCGTCCGACAGCTAAGTAAGTAGCTGAACACTTAAAAATCGGCCTAATTTTTGGAAAAAAACAAGGTGCAAAAGAGTTGCACCTTGAGATGATGGATTACTTAGCGGTTCTTAGTCCTTTGGCGTCTTATGGTTATAGGAGTCAAGGTATTGGGCGAATAGCCACATTGCTAATAGGATAAGACCGACCAAGTAACTGAATTTGCGAAGCGGGGTGGGATTTGTAAAATAATCAAATCCAAGCGCAATCGCTATTAGAATGAAAGTTACCATATAATGCACCTCTCTTTCTGGCTTGCAGTATAGCATATAAGTTTATATTTTGTCAAGCACCAACTTGCCTCCAAAACTTAGCACCGATTATAAAAACAGCATATTTCAC
>JBBTAH010000141.1:0-4700 GCA_038044285.1 Nanobdellota archaeon
GGCAGCAATTGCTCTTGAATTGGGAGATTTAGTGCAGCGTATCCTAGAAATCCCGACAAGAGCCAGACTGAAATTGATGTGTAAATATATTTTTCTCTAAATATAGAATAAAGCGATACGAATAATAGAACGAATGGGATAATTAATTTAATTGATTCGATTATTATCGGGACGGTTATTACAAATAGAGGAGTTATTGCGATTATTAAAGGGATTGCGATTCTTGCACCAAGCGCTGTTGCTGCGACGGCTTCAATACCTCTGCCTTCGTTTAGCATGTCGTGGCCGGGAAGAGTTGCCATGAAAGATTCTCCATCTGTTGCGCCGGTGAAAATTGACGGAATAAAATCTAAGATTGTGTGTGTTAGTGCTAGGACAACAACAAATACGATGAGAGTTAATGGGCTAAGTGACAGCGTCGGAATTAAGGTGATAAGAATAGCAGTTATGGTGTTATTGTGGATTCCCGGCGTAAGGCCTGTGAGAATGCCGAGGACGAGCGCTGCGAGACTGCTTAGAATTATTTCAATAAACATGGTATAGTTTAAATATTGGAAAATATTAGAATATTTATGTTTTGGAAAAGGGGTATTGCTTTAGTTTTATTGATATTTTTAGCTTTTGGAGTCTTTGCGCAGGACACCGGTGGGGGAGGAGATGGTTCTGATAGCGGGCCTGGTTCTGATGATTCTGGTACTGACGATGAAATCGACGATGATGAAATTTCTGACGATGAAACTTTAGAGGAAGATGGCGAAGAGGATGATGAAGAAGAAATTGATTTAGTTGAGGAGGCTGTAGAAGAACACCCTGATGCAGAACTAGAAGTTGGCGCTGGGATACTTCCAAATAATAGAATTCTTTATAAGGTTGATAGATTTTTGGATAGATTTTCTGATTATTTTAAAGTAACAGAAGAAAGATTGGCTGAAATAGAGGCAATGGTTCGAGACGAGAATTACGCGGCTGCTCAAATTGCTTTTGATGATTATAAAGATAAAGTAGGGGCGTTGATTAAAGATATTGAACCAGGACAGAGAGACGAGGTTAGGAGAAGAATGGCAGCTGTAAATAGGATATTAGATTCTGTTTCTGACGAGCAAGGAGAAATTTTTGAGCAAGTCTTAGAAAAAGAGCTGGAGCTTGGCACAGCTGTTGAAATTGTTTCTTCTATTGTAGAAGGATGTAATCGTCTTGTTAAAATAGGAGCTTTTAAAGAAGCAGCGCAAGTTTGTAATTTAGACGGAGATAAAGACGATTTTAATTATTTGAAAGAGAGGAGAGAAGAATGGAGGGGAGAAATTAGTGTTGAGGCACAGGAATTTTTTGAGGTTTTGAGCCAGTGTATGAGCAGTGTTGATGACGGAGAAGTTAATTGTCAGTGTGATAAAATGCCTGAAGTGCAAGAAGAGATTTGTGAGGAGATAATAGATAAAGAAAAAAAATGTGACAGTGGAGATGAAGATTCTTGTGATGCTGTAGATGAATATATAGAGGACTTTATGGCAAGTTTGACTCCGGAATTGAGAGAAATTGCATTAAGACTTCAGGAAGATTTTGAAGAAGAAGAGTTTGATAGAGATGATGATGGGAGACCTCCTGAATGCAGAGATATTGAAGATTTTAGAGAGTGCATGCTGAGGATGGCCGAAGTGCATATTAGGGAAGCTCCTGAGCCTTGCCAAGATGCGCTAAGAGCGGGAATTCGGAGCGGAGAGGTAAAGGGGCCGAGAGAGGGGGAGATGATATGCAGAGAGATTATGATGGGCGAGTTTGGCGATCCGACGTGTGCTGAAGAAGAATTGAGTCCTGATGAATGTGCTGGTTTGATGTCTCGTGGAGAATTTAGAAGAGGACCTTCGAGAGGACCAGGGGTTGGTTTTAGTTTTAATTGTGAGGACTTTAAAGATGATGCTAAGATATTAGCATGCTATAGAAACCAGGGAGATAAGATTGATTTTACTCAAGAGTATCATAATGAAAAGAGAGAATCTAGGGAAAGAGGAGATTTTGATCGTGGAGAATTTGAAAGAAGATTTAGAGAAGATCACAGAGGCAAATATGCTGATTTTGCTGGAAGAGATCATAGAAGAGGGCCGCAGAGGAGCCGAGAAGAACACCAAGAAATGATAAACAGAATAATTGCTGAATGCGAAGAGCAGGAATTGCCTTGGTTCTGCGACGGAGGAGGCGAAAATCCCTGTTATTGCGGAGAAAATTATGATTATGGTGATTTTTCTCCTCCTGATTGGCAAGGACCTCACGAAGGAGACTGGCAACAAGGACCGCCTCCTGAGTGGCGGGGGCAACCACCTGAAGGTTGGAATCCACCACCAGGATTTAGTCCGTCCCCTGGTTGGACTCCAGCGCAAGGATTCCCGCCTGAATTTGTTCCGCCAGAAGGATCACTGCCGCCAGAGTTTAGTCCACCACCCGCGCCGATTCCTGAACCAGCTCCAGCACCGACGCCTTCGCCAGAGCCATCAACAACTGGGGGAGTTGTTAGGGGTTGGGGAAGCATAACAGGAAATGCATTTTTGGATTATTATTATGGGTTTTAGTGATGATTGGTCTTGATTAAGAATCTTTTTGCGCAGAATATTCTTCTAAAGTTGTGTAAGCTGGTCCTTGGGGCTTTAGAGTTGATTCCTTTAATTGGATTTTATTTTCAGTCCATGAAATTTGCGGGAGATTGAGATGTTTTAGGTATTCTTTTGCGTATTTTATGTCTTTAACATATTTTATTCTGGCTATTGTTAGATGTGACATGAATCTTTCTTCTTTTGGGAATATTTCCTGGAGAGATTCGTCAACTTGTTTTTGTATTTTTGATGCATCGCCAAGAATTTTTATCCAGACTATCCGCGGCATGTTTTTATAGCTGAATGCGCCGACGTGGCCGAGCTTTAGTTTTAATGGTTTGAATTTTATTTTTAATAGCTCTTCTTTTACTTTTTTAAGCGCGTCATCATTGATTTCACCGAGAAATTTTAAAGTTAGATGCAGGTTCTCAAGTTCTGTTGTTTTACCTATGAATTGGAGCTTCTTTTTTAGCTGTTCTTGGATGCGGGCGACTTCTTTTATAACTTCGCTGGGCATTGGTATTGAGATGAAGATTCTTTTTTCAGCCATTGTCTATTAAGTAGTGTGTTTCTCTTATTTTTATGCCAAACTTTTTAAATAAGTTTATAGATGGAATATTATCTTTTTTTACATGAGCAAAAACCCATTCTATATTTCTTGCTTTGAAATTATCCATAACTGCCTTTATTAGTCGGTGCGCAACCCCATTATTTCGGTGATTTTTATCCACAATCAACTTAGATATATAGCCATAATACCCCCCATCGTCATTAGAGAAAATGCTCCCCCTAGTTTTGTCCTCAATCTCTGCGACAAAATAACTTTTTTTATCTTTTTTTAACATTTTTGATAGCTTTTCTTTTGTGAACCACTTTCCAATCATATTCTCACTTTCTAAAAGATTTTTGATTGATTCGTAATCTTCGAGGTTTGTTTCTCTAATTTCCATTTTTTGGGAGTATTGTTGCTGTGCTGTATTCTTTCAACAAAGATTTTGCTAGTAACTTAACTTCTTCGAGAGTTATTTCATCTAGGTGCTTTTCATACTCATAGTATTCGTGAGCGTTGCTCGTGCTTATTTCTGTGAAGATTAGTTTTTGCATTGCATTGATACTTTCCTCTGTCGCGACTCTTCTTAATCCGATTAGGCGTTGTTTTGCCTCTGCTAAATCTCTTATTGTCATCTCTTCAACGTCTTTTATTCCTTGAATTATCATGTCCTTTATTTTTGGAACTGCTTCTTTTGTTGTGCCGACGTAAATGCTATAGTAGCTGTAATTTTTTTCACGCTCTATTGAGCCGCGGACTGTGTATGCAAGACCGTGCTTTTCTCGGATTTCAAGCCAGAGCTTAGCGGACATTCCCCCTGTTAGGTATGCGTTAATTATTTCGAGAGAGTATTGTTTTTTTTGCTCAAGTGGTGCGTGAGTTGCCCAGATAAACTGCGCTTGGTCAATTCCTGCGCGTTCTTCAACGATATTTTGGTGGTGATTTTCTATTGGCAGATAAGAGTAACTCTTTTTTTGAGAGTTGAAATCTTTTTCCAATCTTTCGCATATTTTTTTGATGTTTGCTTTTCCCACGACAACGACTATAAAATTTTCAGGAGAATATTTTTCTTCAAATATATGCACTATTTTTTCCCTTGTCAGAGAATTTACTGTTTTTGCTGAGCCTATTATGCCTTCGTTGAAAGGTGGTTTGTAAAGTGCTTGTTCAATTAGTTCGTAAATATGACGTTCTGGGTCGTCGTGAAAAAGTTTTATTTCTTCTAAGACGACTTTTTTTTCTTTTTCTAATTTTTCGGGATTGAATGTTGGGTTTTTTAGGATGTCATGCAAAATGTCCATGCATATATCTAGATGTTCTGAAGGAAGCTTGCACCAGTATGTTGTGAAGTCCTGTGCTGTGAATGCGTTGAGAATACCCCCGCGTTTTTCTATCTGTTTTGAAAGCTCTTCTTGGGTTTTGGTTTTTGTTCCTGTGAATAAAAGATGTTCAAATAAATGCGCGACTCCCTTTATGTCGGAAGTTTCATGTGAGCCGCCGAATGGATTTGAGATGCTGTAACAAACTAATGGCAATTCGCGCTCTTCAAATAAAATAGTTATTCCGTT
>JBBTAH010000142.1:0-3343 GCA_038044285.1 Nanobdellota archaeon
AGAAATAATATGTTTTTGGGATTAATACAACCAGATGTGGCAATTACAGATTTTCTGTTGTGTATAGAAGCACTGACCTTTGCATTTCTATTGCATAGGAAAGAAACAAAAAATAAACATTTGAAAAACCTCTCTGTTTTATTTTTCCTTTCTTTAGCATTATCATCTATATTAGGCGCATTTGTTCATGGATATTTTCCAACTCCTGATAGTGTATGGAACAATATTTTATGGAGGGCTACGTTATTGACTGTCGGCATTATATCTTTATTTACATGGCTTATAGCATTTAATGTGTTAACTAAAAAACACTTAAAAATAATTTTTACATTTGTGATTTTAGACTTTTTTGTTTACGCATATTATATATTATTTGTAAACCCTCAATTTAAAATTGCAATTTACAATTATTTGCCTGCTGTTGTTTTCTTGCTTCTTGTTTTCTGTATCTTAAAATTTAGAAAGAAACAACAAGGTGTGATATATGGCATTATAGGTTTAATTGCTACTTTTCTTGCAGCAATAGTTCAGCAATCAGGACTATCTATTCACCCAATATACTTTAATCATAATGCACTATATCATCTAATTCAAGCAGTTGCAATTCTATTGCTCTTTATAACTTTTAGAAGATTACTTCTATGGAGACTTAAATAAAATGAAATTCAATGAATTTAATAGTAAAGTGTATAATAAATTAGGCTTTTTAACAGCTACTGGCGGCGCTATGGTGCTTCTTGCATTGTGGGCTTTTTTTGAAGCAAGTTTCTGGTTTATCATTCCTGACTTTTTTCTGCTAATTCTTTGCATATTTTCTCCAAACCGATATAAAAAATTCTTTCTTGCTTGCATTTTATTCTCACTTATGGGGATAAGTGCTTATTTCCTATTTACTTCACAATATCCTGCTGTATCGCGTGAAATATTAACTAATACTCCTTTTATTAATGCTGAAATGCTTGATAAGGTAGGAAGAGTCTATAGTCAACAAGGCGTGACTGCGGCCCTCAAGCAAACTACTACAGTCATTCCAGTTAAAGTGTGGACCTTTCAAGCAGTTAATTATAATTTTAATTTTTTTAGTTATTTATTTTTGATAGCTATATCAAGAGCTATTCGTATGTTTTTAGTCTGCTTTATATTTTCTTATTTAGGGAAGAGATGTGCAAGTCTTATACGTAAAAATGCAGTACCCTTTCTTATGTTTTATTTACTATTATTTTTCATTATTTTATTTTATATAACTTGAAAAATTAAGTGGTTTTGCTATTTTGAATATGGCTTATAATAATAAATAAAACTACGCTGTTTTAGCTAAGGGTTTTAATGTGGAACTGTTGCTCAAATACAAAATATGTTTAGGCTCATTCAGTTTGGTAATTCCAAAAACATGAGTTTTATTTTTAGGAAGAATCTTCGAAACTTGCTGGCTTCGCGAATTAAATGCGCCGTGATTTCCCCATGCTGCGATTATTTTTTCTGCGTTGACTAATTCATGCTGCAACCAAAAATCTGTTTCTGTTCCAACTGGATCTGGTGCTTTTTTTAAGTCATCTGGAAAAGTAGCTCTAAAAGAAAATAAATTACATATAGTAACTGAACCATAACCCCATTTTCTTGCGAAATTAATCATGCGCGTTACAGTTGGGTCGTTCTTGATTTCGTCGGCTGTTGATGGATTTAGTCCAATGAATAATATTTTTCCTTTTGAATCATCCCATGTTCTATTCAAAGTATAACGGTATTTTTCGCAGTCAGAGAATCTTGCTAAACTTTTTGTTCCATCTTTTGAAATGTGTGATTTTTGAATCATGTTCTTATGTGAAAGCGGCTGGTTAAAAATTTATCCAACATTAATAAATTTTATTTTTGCACTATAACGTTAGGTTTTTATAGCCTCGTTTTTTTTGTTTTTCATGATTGTGAATAAACGCCCTGATCACTATAGCGGTTTTGCAAATGACCTTGCAGCAGTTATGTCGAACGACTTTCCGGAAGTATGTTTTTACGTTTACGGTTCTTTTGCCAGAGGCGAGCATGACGCTCGGAGAGGAAGCGATATTGACGGAGGATTTATTTTCCCAAGCGGAGTTATTATGCCCCAAGATAGCGTTCTTGATTTGGGAAGTGTTATTAGGCGCGTCCATGGTGCGCATAGAGTTAGACTTCAGCTAAATTTGCTTGATGCTACAACTGGAAAAGATGGGCGATTTTTGTCATATAGCGACGATTTTGTCAAAGATATAGTTGAAAACGGCAAAATTGTATCTGGGCCGGATTTGCGTGGAGGATTAAAAGGACTGCAATACAAACATAGCTCTCTAAACAGCGCAGCGTTTGATTTAAGAAAGGTTAGAAACTTTTTGATTTTTGCGGAGGACAATTATCGCATAAATCGCGAGATGTTTGGCAACAAAGCACATAGTGTTGCCAGCGCAGCGGTTAAATTTCCGAAGAAACTTTTGCTCTTGCGCAGAAATGAACTCCACACCAATGCCGACGAGGCGAGAAGAGAGTTGAGTAATATGCTTGATATGGATGTTCGGGACTTTGAACAACTTGAGAGGTTTGCTACTATTTCTGAAGAGGATTTACAGCGAAATTATAAATTGGGTTTGGCAATTTACTGCGGGGCTGCTAGCGCTGTTGAAAGGGCGGTTCAGGCATACATGGCTAAATTTCCAGAATGTGATGAGCGGGAAGCGCGCTGTTAATTTTTCTTTTGTCTTCTTTGTGATTTTTGTTTTATTATTTGGGTTTTTTCAATTATTTGTTTTGGCGCTTCTTGCCGTGCTACTTTCGGAGATGGCGCTGGCTGCGGCGGCTGTTCCGATTCTTGCTGCTGGACTGGTTTTTCCGGCGATAACCACAGCTTGAGCACGCTGAAGCCCAAACTTATGAGCATGCCAACAATAAAGTACGCGATACAATTTCCGACTATTGTTGCGATAATTGTTGTGAATTTCTCGAATAAAGAGCAACTATCGATTGCTGTGTCTATGCATGCTTTACCGAATGATTCTGCAAGCAAGAAACCTAAATAGGACAGTTTCTGTATAATTGGTGATTTTACAAATATTGCCGCTACTCCTATTACAATTCCTATAAATCCGCCAGTAAAACCGGCCTTGACTAAACCCATTAATTAATCCTCTTTCCGTTTTCGTAGATTACCATTTTTCTTTTTCTTAATTCTTTAAAGAAAAGTTCTGGCGGCACGACAGCTTCTGGAGCGAAACTCCCTTTTTCCGAGATAATTTTTTCTTTGACCATCTGCGCCATGATGCTTGCGGGCATTCCTGTGGCGATATTACCGCCGGCGTCTTCCCAGCCTTTATTAGTG